>JBGPEQ010000532.1:0-3331 GCA_041482855.1 Dongiaceae bacterium
CCCGAGGAGCCGCCGCAAGGCGGCGTCCCGAGGGGCGGGCGCTCCTCAGGATGAGGTAGACAATTGGTGGCATTAAGAAAATTCCTCATCCTGAGGAGGCCGCGAAGCGGCCGTCTCGAAGGACGCGCGATGCTGATCCAGCGCCTCTAGGGATTTCCTCACACCCGCATGCGCGGGAACGACAATTCGTGTGTGTCCCAAGCTACGAATCCCTGCTCAGAGCCTTCTACTCTCAACTATTGCACTTCAAATGTGAATCCACCTGCCGACTTTCGCCGGCATGACAACGAGCGTCTGGCGGTTCCTGACAATGCTCTAGTACCGCCGCACAGTGATTATGATTCTTTGAATTCCCGTCCAGCGATCATCCCGCGAGTTTGCGGTTGACATGTTCGCTGTTTGTTCATATGTTGGTTTTCCGGTCAGCCGCGCGGCCGAGCCGCCGTTTCGGCGGTCCGCCGGGTGGCGCCGGTCGATATTTGACATCGTGAATCAGATCGTGGGAACCGGCTCCCCCGGCGGCGGGGCCAGGCTCTCGTGCGGCGGCCTGCCGGGCGGGCAAGGGCGGCCTGCTTACGCAGAACGCATAGGGTTGAATTCGTTTTTTCGCTTTGGATACCCCCTGCGATGCCCCGACCAGGCCTGTCCCCCCAATCCGCCGCGGCAGACGGCAATTCCCGCTGGACATGGGGTGGATCGCTCAAATCCTCATCCGCGCCAGCCGTGAACGGCGGATCGTTCGTAGGAGCGAGCGGCCCCACGACGCGCTCGGTTCAACCGGTCAATATCACTGTGCAGCGGTACAAGTCGAAGCGGCGCCGTTGGCCGCCTGACAGCCGGGGCACCGGCAACGGGCGCGGCCGGATCAGCTGCTGCCGTCCGACCCCGCCGGCTTGCCCGCGACCACGCCCAGCTTGACCAACTCGTGCTCGAGCTGGGCGATGGAATCCCGGTAAGCGTTGATCGAATCGGCACAGCGCTCCACCGGTCCGACCGGCACCATCAACACGATCACCGCCGACAGGTCGGAAACGAACTGCTCGCCGAAGGTCGGATCCTCTTGCATCCGCTCGACCGTCGCCTCGGTCAGGAACCGGCAGGCTGCCAGCTGACTGTCCTCGGCGTCGTAGACCGGCTGCTCGATGCCCGTGCCGAGGGTTTCGGCCGCCGTGGCCAGTCGGTCGGCTTCGGGCGTCAGCCGCCCCTGCTCGGTCAGCAGCCACTGCACGTTGGTCCCGCAGCCCGTCAGGAGGCCGCAGAAGAGCAGCAGCGCAAGGGCGGGCAATCCAGTTCGCATCGGTCCTGTAGCAGCCATTTTGTCCACGCAGCATTCTGCGACATCTCAAATTGAAGCTCAGATACCTTAAAAGGCGGGTAAAGCGCAGTGACCGAGATCACGCCTCGGCGACCCCCGCCGCGAGTCGCCGATAGTCATCTAAGTCGTTGTAAATTTGGGCAGATATTCGAACCCACAAGGCCTGTGCAATGGACATCACGGGAACTTCGATGTGGTATTTCTGCCACAGCCGGTCGTGAACCGCCTGGGCAGCCACGGGTGTGCCGGGAAGGCCGCCGGGCAGCCGCACGACGGCCATGGCCGCGACCATCCCGGCGGGAGCGCCGGTCTCGGTCCCCCATTGTTGGGCCAGTAATTCGCTGGCCGCGATGGCCAGGGCGTGATTGCGGGCGCGCAAGGCGCTGTCGCCCATCGACCGGTAGAAGTCCAGGGCGGCCGGCACCGCCAGCCAGGCGGTCGGATCGCGGGTCCCCGTCCAGTCGAATTCGTTAACGAAACCCTGCTCGAAACCGTGGGAGATCACCGTCGGGTGCAGGTCCCGCTGGGCCTCCTTGGTCGCCCATAGGAGCGCGCAGCCTCTCGGCGCGAACAGCCACTTGTGGGCATTGCCGGTGACCCAATCGGCCTGCAGTGCCGGCAGGTCGAGGTCGAGCATGCCCGGTCCGTGCGCGCCATCGATCAGCACGCGCACGCCGGCGTCCCGGCAGACCCGCGCCATCGCCGTCGCCGGCATGACGATGGCGCTGCCCGAACTGACGAGATCGAAGATCGCCAGCCGCGTGCGTTCCGTGAGCGCGTTCCTCACCGCCGCCACGATGCCGTCCGGGCCCTCCGGCGGAAACGGCAGCCGCGCCTCGACGATGCGGGCGCCGGCGGGGCTGCAGACGAAGCGAACGGCGTTGCGCACCGCCGGGTAGGTGTGATCGGTGATCAGCACCTCGTCGCCGGGCTTGAGGGCGAATGAGCGGAGCACGGCATTGACGCCGGTGGTGGCGTTGTCGACGAACACCAGGTCCTCGCCGGCCGCGCCCAGAAAGGCCGCCAGCTGCCCGGCGGCAGCCCGCAGCCGCGGCTGTAGCGCGGCGCGGTTCAGGAACTGCACGGGCTGGCGCTCCATCTCCGTGCGGAACGCCTCCTGCGCCGCCAGCACGGTCACGGGCGTCAGGCCGAAACTGCCATGGTTAAGAAACGTCGTTGCTTCCTCGAGCCGGAACAGCGAGCGAAGGGCGCGGCCATACCGGATGCCGATGCCACCGGGCAGGGCGGGAGCGGCGGGCGATGGTATCTCGTTCATGCTGCGATCCTAAGGTGCGATTCTCTGCTCTCCAACCCGACCGTTGCATGGACGCCCGCTGGCCCACTCCGCTATACTTCCGGCGAATCAATTGGGTGGGAGCGGTTGGTGAGGAAGTTTGCCAATCCCACGATGGCCGACTGGGAAGCCCTGGCGGGCCGCGAACTCGGCGGCCGAGCGCCCGAATCCTTGACGTGGCAGACGCCCGAGGGCATCGCCGTCAAGCCACTATACACGGCTGCCGATCTCGACCAGATCGAGCATGTCGCGGGCCTGCCGGGACTACCACCGTTCGTGCGCGGGCCGCGCGCGACCATGTACGCGAACCGGCCCTGGACGGTGCGCCAATATGCCGGATTCTCCACGGCCGAGGATTCCAACGCCTTCTATCGACAGAACCTGGCGCAAGGGCAGATGGGCCTGTCCGTCGCGTTCGATCTCGCCACCCATCGCGGCTACGATTCCGATCATCCGCGCGTCGTCGGCGATGTCGGCAAGGCCGGCGTGGCCATCGATTCCGTCGAGGACATGAAGATCCTCTTCGACGGCATCCCGCTCGACCGCATGAGCGTATCCATGACCATGAACGGCGCCGTGCTGCCGGTGCTGGCCGGCTACATCGTCGCCGCCGAGGAGCAGGGCGTGCCCCCGGCCAAGCTCGCCGGCACGATCCAGAACGACATTCTCAAGGAGTTCATGGTCCGCAACACCTACATCTATCCGCCGGCGCCCTCGATGCG
>JBGPEQ010000533.1:0-3325 GCA_041482855.1 Dongiaceae bacterium
CCGGTGGCCTTCTCATAGGCGCCATGGGTCCAGCCGAGGCCGAACGTCCAGTCGTCCAGGTCGTAGGTGGCGCCGGCGCCGTAGACCCACTGGTCGGCGCCGTCGTCGCCGAGGTTCTCGCGCAGCTCCGTGGCGGCGCCGATGGTGAAATCGGAGAACTCGAGCTGGGCATAGGCGTTGTAGCCGCGCGCGCCACGGGTGTTGTTGGGATTGGCCTCCTTGTTGAAGCTGAACGTGCCGCCGCCGCCGAGGGTCAGAGTGGCGCCGTTGAAGTCGTGGGCGAACTGCGCGGCGAGCGACAGGTTCTCGGAATTCTGGTCGTCGTCGTTGCGGAGCCGGGTGCCGGCGCCGGCCAGGACATTGCGCGAGTCCTCGCTGTTGTCGGGCGTGAAGGACGTCGCGAACTTGAAGCCGGCGAAGGTCGGGCTGAAATAGACGAGCTTGGTGGAGCTGCCGTCGATGCCGGCGCAGGTGCCGTTGGTGGCGGCGTAACCGGCGATGCCCGCATTCGAGAAGTTGAAGTCCGGGCTGTCGGCGCCGAACAGCTCGGAGGCGCTCGGCACGAGATAGCAGAGCTGGGCGTAGGCCTCGTCGGTGTCGCCGAAGCGAAACTCGCCGAAGCCGCCGCTGAAATAGGCGTAGACGGAGTCGATCTGGTCGTCGGCCGTGGTCTGGCCCTCGAGCTCGACGGCGGCGCCGACCGTGAGGCCGTTGTCCAATACCGTCTGGCCCTCGAAATTGACCTCGACGTCCTGCTTGAAGACGTAGTTGCGAGCGTCGCTGCCGGCGACGCCCGAAGAGGTGCTGAAATCCTCCGACAGCACGGCGCCGGCGGCGCCCTTGTAGCGGCCGCCGATCTTCAGCGTGACGCCGTCGGCGGCGGCGGCGTGAGCGGCCAGCAGTGCTGCGGCGGCCAACGCGGTCGATCCGAGAAGAACCCGCTTCATGCCTCTCTCCCCTAAGCCAGGCCCTTCGCGGCGGATGCAACGGCCCCGATATCTCCGGAGTCTACGCCCCCGGAAATCGCAGCGTAACTCGCAATCCCGGCTGGTTGTCGCCGATCTCGACGGCGATGCGGTGCAGCTCGGCGACGGCCGCCACCAGGCTGAGGCCGAGGCCGCTGCCGGGCGTGGCGCGACTCGAGTCCAATCGATAGAAGCGCCGGAACACCTTCTGCCGTTCCGGCTCGGGTATGCCCGGTCCGTTGTCGCGGATCGTGCAGACGGGTTCGCTCGCCGCCGCCAGCTCGAGCTCGATGCGGGTGCCGGCCGGGGTATGGCGGATGGCGTTTTCGACGATGTTGGCGATCATCTGCGTCAGCAGCTGACGATCGCCCTGCACGGTCACGCCCTCTGCGATCCGGCTGGCCAGCTCATGCTGATGGTCCTCGGCGACTGCGGCGTAGGTCTCGACGATCGTCTGGAGCACGCCGGAGAGGTCGACGGCGGTGAAGGCCGCCCGCCGCGTGCCCGCCTCGATCTGCGCGATCCGCAGCAGGGCGCCGAAGGTATCGAGGATCTCGTCGGTCTCGGCGATCGCCTTGTCGACGGCCGTCTCGTAGTCGGGCACGGTCGTCGCCTTCGTGCGCGCGATCTCCAGGCGCTGGCGCAGGCGCGTGAGCGGCGTGCGCAGGTCGTGCGCGATATCGTTGGAGACCTGGCGCAGGCCGTCCATCAGCATCTGGATGCGATCGAGCATCTCGTTGAGATTGGCGGACAGGCGGTCGAACTCGTCGCCGCTGCCGCGCAGCGCGATGCGGCGCGCCAGATTGCCGCGCATGATATCGCGGCCGGCGTCGGTGATGGCGGTGACGCGCCGCAGCATGCTGGCGCTGGTCGCGAGGCCGCCGATCAGGGCGAGCGCGAAGGCGGTCGCCAGGCTGCCGGCGGCGATGTTGAGGATCAGGTCCTCGAAATCGGTGAACTGGTCGGTGTCCTGCCCGACCGCGAGAAACCAGCCGTTGGACAGCGGCTGGCCCTGGGCCATGAGCGTGTCCGAGCTGTCGGTGTCCTCTCCCCGCGCGGGAATCGGCAGCTCGTACCAGCCGGCGACCGCGGGCATCGCCGGAAGATTGCCCGAGACCTTGCGCCCGGCGGCATCCTGCAACAGGTAGTAGCTCGACTCGTGCTCGCGCGAGCCGACCCGGCGCGCGATCGCGTCGACCGTGCTGTCGATGCCGGAGCTGTCGAAACCATCGACGAGCGACGACAGCTCGGTGGCGATGGCGGCGCGCAGCTGCGCCTCCATGAACTCCGCCGTGATCCAGTAGATCACGCCGAAAAGAATCAGGATGGAGACGCCGAACAGCGCCACATACAGCAGCGTGATGCGAAAGCCGTAGGTGCGGGACCATCTACGAATCTGCGTTGATAGAGTAGCCATGGCCCCGCACGGTGTGGATGAGTTCGATTCCGAAGTCCCTGTCGACCTTGGCGCGCAGGCGGCTCATATGGGTCTCGACGACGGTGGTCCGGGGGTCGAAGTGGAAGTCCCAGACATGCTCGAGCAGCATGGTCCGCGTCACCGCGCGGCCGGCGTTGCGCAGGAGATACTCCAGCAGGCGGAATTCGCGCGGCTGCAGGTCGATCGGCCGGCCCTGCCGGGTCACCGTCCGCTTCAGCAGGTCCATCTCGAGATCGCCGGCCCGCAGCACCGTCTCCATTGCGGCCATGGCCGGGCGGCTGCCGAGCGCATTCACGCGGGCCGCCAGCTCGGAGAAGGCGAAGGGCTTCACGAGATAGTCGTCGCCGCCGGCGTCGAGGCCGGTCACGCGATCGTCGAGGCCGCCGAGCGTGCTGAGGAATAGGACGGGAGTCCTGACGCCGCCCGCCCGGACCGTCTGGACGATGACGAGGCCGTCGACGCCCGGCAGCATGCGGTCGACGATCAGCAGCTCGTAGCCCTCGTCGGCGGCGCGCGACAGGCCTTCGCGGCCGTCGGCGACATGGTCGACGGAATGGCCGTGCTCGCGCAGCCCGTCGGCGACGTAGGCGGCGGTATCGGCATCGTCCTCAATCAGCAGGATCTTCATGTCGCGGCTTCCAGGATCGGGCCGGGAGTACGGGCCCGACGTCACTCGACCGCCGTCATTATAGGCGAAGGCCGGACTCGCGGGCACAGCTTCGTTGAATCTTACGAATCCGTAAAGTGCTTTACCTATCCGTAAGTTGCGGCCGCGCCGCGGGCGGGCGCAGAGTTGCGGCCGTTCCTGGTCAAGCCGGCTCTGAAATGAGTTTGGCGGACTGGAATCGGAGGAAAAGAGCGCAGCCTCTCGGAGAGAGAAATCGGCAAGGACCCTGCGTCAACTTGGGAAAGGAATCCAGCC
>JBGPEQ010000534.1:0-3318 GCA_041482855.1 Dongiaceae bacterium
CCAGCTTCAGGGCCTCGTAGGCCAGGGTCGGATTGCAGGCTCCGAGGATCTGGTAGGCCGGAAAGTCGACGCCGATCTTCGACTTCAGCGTCTCCTTCACGTCGATCTGGGTGATGATGCCAAATCCTTCCTTCTTCAAGGCCTCCATGGTCCGCGCCACGGCGTCCGCGAAGGGCATGCGAAGCGTCTTTCCGAGGTAGTAGGACATCTTGGCTTCCCGGTGTGGTGTTAAGGTGTGACGCTGAGCGGCACTGCCATCCCCGCCGCGTAGTGTCCCGGCAAATTGCAGATCAGCAGGTAGGAGCCGGGAGTCAGCGTTACCCCCAGAGTCTTGGTAGCGTTGGGTTGCAGATCGGCGGCCTCGCCGAGCACCTTGACTTGTTCTTCCGGTACCCGCGCTTGCGGATAGTCGTAGGGGAGCGGCGCCGTCGGACTGTCTACGGAGACGACGAGCATCTCGTGCAGCACGCTCCTCGACCAGTTCGTCACCTCGAACGTCACGGCCCCGGCTTTCACGGTCGGCTTGTCGACACGGATGGACATCATGCCGCCCATCATGCCCTGCCCCATCATCATGCCCGGACCCATCATGCCGTAGCCCATCATGCCAGGATTCGTCGTGCCCTGACCCTGCCCCCAGCCCGGGCCCATCATGCCGTAGGCCATCATGCCCATCGGCATGAGGCTGGACATGTCGAGCAGAGCCACTTTGACCGTCGTTTGCCCGTCAGCCGCCATGGTTGGCGCCGCAGCTGGTGTCAGCACCAACAGCGCGGCGGCGAGATAGCGGAGATATCGTTTCACGTCGCCCTCCCCGATCGTGGCAGCGACCGCGTTGTGTTTGGAAGCCCTTAACAGATGAAAGCTAGCGTAACGCCCGGCCGGCGGGTTTGATCTACATCATGGCCAACGAGATTGGACTCACGGCGAGCGGCCGGGCTGACGAAGCGCCCTGCCGATGCAGTAGCGGCGACGGCGCACGCACTGCGGTGCTGATCACCCGCATATTCGGCGCGCACGGCGCAAGAATCGGATGGCGGGAAGCCGCCCCACCCTCCAGATTGGTTCGCATCACAGCGTGGAGCGGCGATCATGGGTTTTCGTATTAGCGGATTGCCAGCGGAGCAGTTCGAGGGCCTCTTCTCGCTATCGGACCAGGAACTGGCCGCGCGCGGCGCCGTCCGCCGCATCGCCGACGCAAAGCCGGGCTATCCCTGCCGCGTCAGCCTGACGGACGCCGAGCCGGGGCAAGAGGTGATCCTCATCCACTTCGAGCACCATCCCGTTGATTCCCCGTTCCGCGCGAGCCACGCGATCTATGTGCGCGCGGGCGAGAAAGCCTATGACGCCATCGACCAAGTGCCGGAGCAGCTGCGCCTCCGCCTCCTGTCGGTACGCGCCTTCGATGAAAAGGGCATGCTGGTCAACGCCGATGTGGTGGATGGCCGAGAGTTGGAGGGTGTCGTCGAGCGGTTGTTTGAAGATGAACGCGCGGACTATCTGCACGTGCACTACGCCAAGCCCGGCTGCTACGCGGCGCGCATCGAACGGGCATGAGTCGGGGGGCCACGCGAAAGATCGAGGCAGGAACTTCGTAGGGGCGACCCCATGTGGTCGCCCTCTATCATGCGACGGCTTGAGGGCGACCACATGGGGTCGCCCCTACACCATTCAACCTTTTGCGGCCCGCACCCGCTTCGCCAGCGGGTGATGCTTGCTCACCAGCGTCTTCAGCCGTTCGTCGGCGACGTGGGTGTAGATCTGGGTGGTGGCGATGTCGGCGTGGCCGAGCATCTTCTGCACGCTGCGCAGGTCGGCGCCGTGGTCGAGCAGGTGGGTGGCGAAGGCGTGGCGCAGGACGTGGGGCGAGACCTTGCGGCGCTCGATGCCGGCGGCCATCGCGAGGTCCTTCAGCAATTGGCCCAGACGCTGGCGGGTGAGATGGCCGCTGTCGCCGTGGGAGGGAAAGAGCCAGGGCGAGGTGGCATCCCTATTCCGCTTCTTCAGTTCCACGCTCCGCGCGGTGAGCCAGGCGTTGATGGCGGCGCGCGCCGACTCGTGGAGCGGGATCATCCGCTCCTTGCCGCCCTTGCCGCGCACGATGAGAACGCGCTGATCGCGCATGACGGCGGCGGCTGGGAGGGCGACCAACTCGGAGACGCGTAAGCCCGCGGCATACAGCAGCTCTAATGACGTCGCCAGGCGCAGGCCGTCCGCGCCTTCCATGGCATGGGCCGCTTCGAGCAACTGGCCGACCTCGACCTCGCTGAGCAGCTTCGGCAGCGAGCGGCCCTGGCGCGGCGAATCGATGGTGGCGACGGGATCGTCCTGCCGCAGCCCCTCGCCGACGAGGAAGCGGTAGAACTGGCGGATCGCCGACAGCCGCCGCGCAGCCGTGCGGGGCGCCATGCCGGCGCGATCGAGGGCGGCGAGATAGGCGCGCAGCGCGGCAGCGTCGGCGGTCGCCAGGTCGGCATGGCGGCGGGCGAGAAAACCGGCGAGGTCGGTGAGATCGCGCGTATAGGCCTCGACCGTGTTGCGTGCGGCATTGCGCTCGGCGCGCAGCATCTCGATGAAGCTTTCGAGATGGCGCGACGGCGCTCCGCGCGCCATTACAGCCCGTTCGCGATCGCGGCCTCGACGGCGAGGCGGCGCGCTTCTTCTTCGAGGCCGACGCGGCGCAGCGAGGTGACCGCGCGGGCGAGCCATTCCGGCTCGGCATCGGCCAGGCCGGTCGCGTTCAGGCCGACGAGCGACAGCAGGACGGTCTCGCCGATCCGGTTCTTCGCCGCCGCCTCGCCGAGGTCGAGCCACAGATTGACGTTCTGCTGCGGCATGGCCGGCGCCGGCACGTCAGTGGCGAGCGCGACCTGCGGCTCGCCCACTGAAGATTCCGGGGACTCCTGTATGGCGTCGAACAGGGCGTGTATGCGCGCTGTTCGGGGATCGTTGGGTGCTAGTCTCGGCATGATCGCCAGCGAGCTGGGACCGTAGGCCAACCCGGCATTGCCAGCCAGAACATCGAGCGCCTGAAGCTGCGGCAGGGCGGCCGCGACATCGGGGTTGGCATCCGGATTCGTCTGCTGCATTTGCTCCACCAGGGCAACCCACGCCCCGGCCTCGCGCAGTTTGCCGCCGGCATAGAGATGGCGCGCGGCGTCGGCGGCGAACCAGGACAGCTCGGGCGTCGGCGGGATGTCGGCCAGCAGCGGCAGATAGATCTGCAGACGCGCCCAGTAGTTTCCATCGAGCGTATCGGTTTGCAGCGCCTTCTGGATGAACTGCGCCCGCTGTTGCGGCAAGCCGGCATGCGCGGCC
>JBGPEQ010000535.1:0-3301 GCA_041482855.1 Dongiaceae bacterium
ACCTGTCGTAGTTTTCGCCGTAGTTACCGACGGCCTTGATGATCCGATAGGCCCAGTCGTTGTCGACGCCGAGGAACTTCCCGTAATCGTTCTCCAGGCCGAGGAAGCCACGCACCTCGGGGTTCGTCGCGGCCGCCTTGATCTCGTCGACGTTGGCCTGGGTGATGCCGAGGGTCTCGGCCTCCAGCATGGCGTAGTGCACCCACTTCACGAGGATCGACCAGCGCTCGTCGCCCTGGCGGCAGTAGGAGCCGAGGAATTCCCGCGAGATCAGCTCGGGCAGGATCAGCCAATCCTTCGGGTTCTTCATCGCCGAGCGCGCCGCCGCGACGCTGCCGCCGTCATCGGTGTAGCCGTCGCAGCGTCCGGCCTCGGCGGCGGCGAAGGCCTCTTCGGACTTCTCGAACAGCAGCGTATTGATCTTGATGTTGTTGGCGCGGCCGTAGTCGGCGATGTTGAGTTCGAGCGTGGTGCCGGTGAGCACGCAGATCGTGGCGCCGTCCAGCTCCTTCACGTGGGCGACGTTCAGGCTCTTCTTCACCATGAAGGCCTGGCCGGTGAAGAAGTTGACCGCACCGGTGGCGAGGCCGAGATCGGTGTTGCGCGTGAGCGTATGCGTCGAATCGCGGATCAGCACGTCGATCTCGCCCGATTGCAGCACGGAGAAGCGGACCTTCGAGGTCGTGCCGATATACTTGACCTTCTCGGGATCGCCGAGCACCGCCGCGGCGATGGCGCGGCAATAGGCGATGTCGAGCCCCTGCCACTTGCCGGCGGAGTCCTGAAACGCGAAACCGGGAATGCCGGTGTCGACGCCGCAGATCAGCTGGTCGCGTTTCTTGATGGCATCGAGCGTCTCGCTCTTGACGTCGGCCCAGCCAGGGCTGGCAAAGCCGATGGTGGCGGCCGCGAGGGCCGCACAGGCAATGAATCTGGTGACGTGTCGCTTCATGATGTGGCTCCCATGTGTCTATAAAGTTCGTATTGGAAGCTCCAGTTCTTCCTGCTGGAGCCGTCTCCGGGTAGCGGGACGCAGCTTGACCCGTTGGTTTCGCCTGATGCTCCGCCTTTCAAGCGAGTCTTATCGGTTCAAGCGGAGCGCCCCCCGAACGAAAGCATAATGCGCATATCCCCCGTCTGTCATCAGGCGCTGATAGGCAAATGCGCAGGCCTGTCACAGCGCGCCTTGCGGTCCGGCGCGGCGTGAGACGGCCCTCCTATGGGTCACTTCCTCGCTCGAACCGCCGGATTTCTGTACGATGACGGGCGCTGCACTATCCCCGACCGCAACAAGGGACATGGCCATGCCCGCCGACGGAAGCATCGATTGTCATGCCCACGTCATCGATCCGCAACGATTCGCCTATGTCGATGGGGCCGGGTACCGCCCGCTAGCGCACGAAACGGGCACCCGGGAGGCCTTCGCCGCCACGCTCGACGCGCACGACGTCACCCACGCCCTGCTGGTGCAGCCGAGTTGCTACGGCATCGACAACGCGGCGATGCTGGACGCCGTGGCGCAGTCCCGCGGCCGCTTCAAGGCGATTGCCGTGGTCGCGCCCGACATCAGCGAGCGCGAACTCACGGCCTTCGCCGATCGCGGAGTCGTCGGCGTCCGCTTCAACCTCGTCACCTACGACCGTCACGCCCTCGCCAAGGCCGCCGCCGCCGGGCTGCTCGACCGGCTGCGCGACCTCGCGTGGTTCGCCCAGATCTATGCGCACGACGAGCAATGGCCGGAACTCGTCGCGGTCCTGCGCCACAGCAAGGTGAAGGTGCTCATCGATCACTTCGGCGTCCGCGACATCGCCGCCGGCATCGATTCATCCGGTTTTCGCAACGTTCTCGAGCTAGGTCGGACCGGCCTTGCGGCCGTCAAGCTCTCCGCCCCCTTCCGGCTGGTGTCGCGGCCCGGCGTCTATGGCGAACTCGATGGTTTCGCGGCGGCATTGCTGGAAGCCTTCGGTGTCGAGGGCTGCGTCTGGGGCTCGGACTGGCCCTTCCTGGCGGTCCCCGCTGCGCCTCGCTATGGCGACCTGCTCGCGATTCCCGCGCGTTGGCTGCCGGATCCGGCCGATCGGCTTCGCGTGCTCAGGCACAACCCCAGCCACCTCTTTGGTTTCGCCAGGTGAGGACGATGCCGTCGCCCTACTTCGCCTGCGCCCGATACACCCCATCCCAATCCGCTCCAGGCGGCTCCAGTTCGAAATGCGCGATGCGGCGGCGGTAGCGGCGGTGGAGCTTGGCGAGGCGGCGGTCGAGGGGCGCGCATTCCTCGAGCAGGCGCTTGAGCTCTTCCCATCGCTGGCCGCGATAGGCGGCGAGGATGCGGTCGTGCATCTCCGCGAGCCGGCGGAAGGCTTCGGTGCGGGCTTCGGCCGGGGGGCCGAGGACGCCGTAGATCTTCACCGCCTCGGTCTTGCCGACGACGGCGACGGCGTCGAGCTCGAGGGCGGCGAAATCCGGCACCAGCCGTCGCGTCGATTCGCTGATGATGATGGGGATGCCGTAGTGCTTCGAGAGCGACTCGATGCGCGAGGAGAGGTTCACGGCGTCGCCGAGGGCCGAGTAGTTGAAGCGGTGGGATGACCCGAGATTGCCGACGAGGCACTCGCCGGTGTTGATGCCCACACCCATGGCCAGCAGCAGCGGCATCGCCGCGGCGCCGGCCGAGGCGCCCGCGGCCTGCGCCTTCTGCTCCTCGTTCAGGCGCTGCAGCGCCTTCGCCATGGCGAGGGCGGCGCGGCAGGCGCGCGCCGCATGGTCGGCCAGGTCGACCGGCGCATTCCAGAACGCGATGAGGGAGTCGCCGACATATTTGTCGATGGTGCCGCCCTCGGCCAGCACCGCCTCGGTCATCGTGTCGAGGAAGCGGTTGACGAGGGATGTCAGGGCCTGCGGGTCGTCGCGCAGCCGCTCGGATATCGAGGTGAAGTCGCGCACGTCGCAGAACATCATGGTGATGGTCTTGATCTCGCCGCCGAGCCGCAGCCGCTCGGGCTCGCGCTGCAGCTGCTGCACCAGGACCGGCGAGAGATACTGGCTGAATTGCGCCGCCACCAGCTTGCGCTGCTTCTCCGTGCGCGAATATTTGAGATAGATGAGGAGCAGGTAGATGGCGGTGCCCGTGAAGACCGGGAAGGACCAATCCAGCAGCACGTTGCGCGCGTCGAACAGCCAGAGCGCGCCGCCGAACAGGCCGGCGCTGGCGGCGGCGTGCAGGCCGAGGGTCCAGCGCGCGCTCACCTCCGGCACCAGGGCAATCAGCAGCAGCCCGCCCAGGGCCACGATCACCAGTTCG
>JBGPEQ010000536.1:0-3298 GCA_041482855.1 Dongiaceae bacterium
GATTACGGGAAGTTCCTCGGCGTCGACAACGACTGGGCCTATCGGATCATCAAGGCCGTCGGTAACTACGGCGAAAACTACGACAGGTATTTCGGCCCGCTCGAACTGCCGCGCGGCTGGAACGAGCTCTATTCGAAGGGCGGACTGCAGTACCCCTTGCCCTGGCGCTGATCCGCCGCAGCGTTCGAGCATCGTCATGGTCAGGCGCCCGTCGCCGCGGGCCTATGTCGCCCAATGGGTCTTCCTGGTGGTCGTCATCGCGGTCGGCGGGCTCCTGATCGTCAACCTCGGCGCGAACCTGGCGCGCCGCAACATGCATTTCGGCTTCGGCTTCCTCGCCCAGCGGGCCGGATTCGACATCCCCTTCCACCTGCTCGACTGGACGATATTCGATATCTACGCCAAGGCGCTGCTCGTCAGCCTGCTGAACACCCTTCTGGTGTCGGCCATGAGCATCGTCGCGGCGACGCTGCTCGGCCTCTTCGTCGGCATCATGCGCCTGTCGGTCAACTGGCTGGTCCGCAACCTGGCGCTCGCCTTCATCGAATTCGTGCGCAACACGCCGCAGCTCGTGCAGATCGTCTTCTGGTATCTCGCGGTCTTGCAGACGCTCCCGCCGCCGCGGCAGAGCATCCTCATCCCCGGCGGTTTCCTGCTCAACATCCGCGGCCTCTATGTGCCGAACCTGGTCATGCATGCGGGCGCCTCGCTCCTGCCATGGCTTGCCGCTCTTGCCCTGGTGGCGACCCCCTTCGCCTGGCGCTTGCGGCTGAAGGGGCGGCGCGTCGGCGCCATCGCGCTCGTCCTGCCGGTGGTCGCCTTGGTCCTGCTGAATGTCGGAGTCGAACGCGTCGAGCTGCCGGCACTCAAGGGGTTCAATATCATGGGCGGCGTGCAGGTGCCGCCCGAGCTGGTGGCCTTGTGGGCCGGGCTTTCGATCTATGCCACGGCATTCATTGCCGAGATCGTCCGCAGTTCGATCGAGGCAGTGCCGAAGGGCCAACATGAGGCGGCCCGCGCCCTCGGGCTGCGGCCGGCCCGGGTGCTCTTCCTGATCGTCCTGCCCCAGGCGCTGCGCATCATGGTGCCGCAGATGACCAGCCAGTATCTGAACCTGATCAAGAGCAGCACGCTCGGCGCCGCGGTCGCCTATCCCGACCTCTTCCAGATCTTCGCCGGCACGGTGATGAACCAGTCGGGCAAGGAGGTCGAGACGATCCTCATCGTGATGGCGGTCTTCCTCACCATCAACCTGCTCTTCTCGGCCTTCATGAACTGGTACAACCGGCGCGTCGCCCTGGTGGAGCGGTGAGCGTGCCAGGGCAGGTGCTCCCGTCATGACAGTGGAAGCTCCCGCGGAGGCCGCCGTATTGCCGGGCGGCGATCTCGGCGGCCTCGTCGACAGACCCGGCGGCGGCCCCGCCCGCGCGGTCGACTGGCTGCGGCGCAACCTCTTCAGCTCGGTCACGAACACGCTGCTGACCCTGCTGGTGCTGATACTGCTCTGGCTCGTCGTCCCCCCCTTCTTCGAGTGGGCGATCACGAACGCGACGGTGGCCGGCAGCGGCAGGGCCGACTGCACCGGCGACGGCGCCTGCTGGACCTTTATCAAGCTGCGGTTGCACACTTTCTTCTGGGGGCACTATCCCGACGAGGAGCTCTGGCGGCTGGTCGTGGCCGCCGGGTTGCTGATCGCCTTCGCCGTGCCGGTCATGCGCGATCAGGTCAGACATCGCGGAATCTTCGTCGTCCTGCTGCTGACCCTGTTCCCGGCGCTGGCGGGCATCCTGCTGGTCGGCGGCGTGGCGGGGCTGCCCTTCGTCGATACCAGTCTGTGGGGCGGGCTGATGCTCGACGTCATCATCTCCTTCGTGACGGTGGCGGGCGCGCTGCCGCTCGGCATACTGCTGGCGCTCGGCCGCCGCTCCCAGTTGCCTGTGATAAAGTACTTTTCGATCGGCTTCATCGAGCTGTGGCGGGGCGTGCCGCTGCTGACGGTCCTGTTCATGTCGGCCGTCATGGTGCCGCTTTTCCTGCCCAACGGCGTCAGCGTCGACCGCCTCATCCGCGCCATGGTGGCATTCACGCTGTTCAACGCCGCCTACATGGCCGAGACGGTCCGCGGCGGGCTGCAGGGTGTCGCGCTGGGCCAGGAAGAGGCCGCCTATTCCGTCGGCCTCCAATGGTGGCAGGTCCAGTTCTTCGTCACGCTGCCGCAGGCGCTGCGCATCGTCGTGCCGGGCATCGTCAACAACATCGTCGACCTGTTCAAGGATACCTCGCTGGTCACCATCATCGGCCTCGTCGACCTGCTCGGGGCGGTCAATCAGTCGCTCAAAGATCCCGCCTGGCTGGGCTTGGCCAAGGAGGGCTATGTCTTCACCTCGGTTCTCTTCTTCGCCTGCTGCTTCGCCATGTCGAGCTACGGCCGCCGTTTCGAGCGACGCCTCAATCGGCACCGGACGGGCGGCGAGTGACCTTTACGTCACCCCGGCAAGTCCCGCGCGCGGGGCACGACGCGGATCGCCAGGCGCTCCTCGCGCCCGCGGATTTCCGCCTGGTGCAGCGCGAAGGCCGATAGATCGATCTCGGCGGCCTTCGCCACATCCTCGGAGACGACCAGCTCGGCGCCATAGTCCTTGGTCAGCGTCTCCAGGCGGCTCGCGGTGTTGACCGCGTCGCCGATCGCCGTCAGCGACACGGCGCGGGCATAGCCCATCTCGCCGACGATCGCCGGGCCGACATGGATGCCGATGCCGATGCGCAGCGGCTCGGTGAGATCGTGCTGCAGGGTCTGGTTGAGCGCCTCGAGGCTCGCCGACATCGCCCGCGCGGCGGCCAGCGCCTGGCGGCAGCCGCGGGCGCGGTTGCCGTCGATGCCGAACAGCGCCATCACGCCATCGCCGATGAACTTGTCGACGCGGCCGCCGGCGCCTTCCACCGCCTGGCCCATCGCCGCGAAATAGCGGTTGAGCAGGAAGACGATGTCGTAGGGTAGCTTGCGCTCCGACAGCTTGGTGTAGCCGCGGATATCGGCGAACAGGATGGCGATCTCCGCCTCCATGCCCTGCATATGCGCCGGGCGCTGCTGCGCGTCGCGCGGACTCGCCGTCGGCGGCAGCAGCGGCGTCACGGTAATGTCGTGCTGCGGACGCAGCTGGCAGGCGAGCCGCACATTGGGCGCGGCGCTGACGCGCTTCAGCACCGCCGCCTCGGCCGGCGAGGGTGGCGGCATCCGTTCGAGGCCCTGGGCGACGCGGATGCGGCAGGTCGAGCAGCGGCCGCGCCCGCCGCACAC
>JBGPEQ010000537.1:0-3283 GCA_041482855.1 Dongiaceae bacterium
CCGCAGAACAGACCGCGCCGCTCGCCCGCTTTCGTTTCCCGCAGTTCCCGTTCGCCGGCGGCGGTGAGCGCCGCCGACAGGGTTTCGCCGGGGCGGCCGCGAATCGCGTGCCCATGAAAATCGATCGCCACGGAATCCGTGCCGAGCGGCGCGCCTTGCACACGCAGGGAGTCGGTCACGGGAGCCATGCGCTTCCGTTGACAGCCGGACATTCAAATGCGAATCGAGGACGATGGCCGATTTCGGGGCGTCGATGGGCAAGACTGTTCTTCTCGAGGGCAAGGTCGCTCTGGTGACCGGCGGGGCGCAGGGACTCGGGCGCGCCATCGCGGAGGGTTTCGCCGCGGCCGGCGCGCGCGGCCTGCTGTTCGATCTCCTGCCGGCGCCCGAAACTCTGCCCGCGGGCTGGAGCTTCGAGCGAGGCGATGTCAGCAAGGAAGATGAAGTCGCCAGCGCCCTTGCGCGGGTGCGAGAAGAGTTCGGCCGCCTCGACGTGGCCGTGGCCAATGCCGGCATCGTTCCGCCCTGGCACGACACGGAAGCCATCGATCTCGCCGAATGGGATCGGGTCTTCGCGATCAACGCGCGCGGGGTCATGGCGACCATCAAGCACGCCGTACCGTTGATGAAGGATCGCGGCGGCTCGATCCTCGCCATGGGTTCGACCAATTCCTGGATCGGCCATGCCAAGCAGGCCGCCTACACCGCCAGCAAGCACGCCGTGCTCGGCATCGTGCGGGCCGCAGCGTTGGATGTCGGCCGCTTCGGCATCCGCGTCAATGCGCTCTGCCCCGGCCCGGTCGCGACCGAGGCGCTCCTCGCCCGCGCCCGCCGGCGGGCGGATGAAGGTGGCACGCCTATCGAGGAGACGCTGAGACTCTACAGCGAAACCGCCCTCGGCCGCATGGCGACCACGGGGGATGTCGTGGGCGCCGCCATCTTCCTCGCCAGCGACCTGTCGTCGGGCATCACCGGTCATCTCATCCCCGTCGATGCAGGTCTCGCATGCTAGTTTCGGCTCAACGCTCAAGACAACGAGGAGGAAGCCGGCGTGTTTGATCTCACGGGCAAGACCATCCTGGTGACGGGAGCCTCGAAGGGCATCGGGGCATCCATCGTTCAGGTGCTTGGACAACAGGGCGCGAGTGTCGTCGCCCACTACGGCAGCGATCGTCCCGGCGCGGAGGCGGCGACGGCATCGATTCCCAGGGATCGGCTGCACCTGGTGGCGGCCGACCTGGCCAAGCCCGCAGCCGCCGGGCGCCTCTGGCGCGATGCCCTGGCCTGGAAGGGGCGCATCGATGTGCTCGTGAACAACGCGGCCATGATGGCCTTCGAGGGCGGCATCGACGACCAGGATTCGGTGTGGGAGAAAGTGTGGGCCGAGACCCTTCAGGTGAACGTCAGGGCGCCGGCGGATCTGATGCGGGAAGCCGTCCGGCACTATCGCCAAGCCGGCGGCGGCACGATCGTCACCGTCTCCAGCTGGGTCGCGCAGCGCGGCTCGACCAATCCCGTCACCATCGCCTATGCGGCCTCGAAGGCGGCGACCATGGCGACCACCAAGACGATCGCGCGCGCCTACGCCAAGGACAAGGTGCTGGCCTATATCATCGCCCCCGGCGTGGTGCGCACGCGCCTGTCCGAGAACTTCGCCGCCACCCAGGGCGGCGAGCAGGCGGTGACGGCGGGCCTGGCGATGGGCGAGTGGGTGCCGCCCGGCGATATCGCGGCCCTCGTGGCATTCCTGGCGACGGGCACTTGCCGGCATCTCAGCGGCGCCACGCTCGACGTGAACGGCGCCACCTATGTGAGATAGCGGCCAAGCGATCAGCGCTCCAGCACGGCCGCGCGCCGCTCCAGGTAGAAGCTGTAGTATTTCGACAGCACCGCGTGGGGGTTTGCGAGGCCAAGCTCCTGTGCCGCACGATACAACCAATGTGGCTCGGCCATGAGCTGGCGGCCGAGGGCGACGAGGTCCGCATCCTCGTCCTGCAGGATCGCCTCGGCCTGCCGCGGCTCGATGATGGCGCCGACCGCCATGGTCGGCAGGCCGGTGCCCTTTCGCACCGCGGCGGCATAGGGCACCTGATAGCCGGGACGGATCTTCGCCGTGGAGAGCGTGGCTGCTCCGGCCATGCCGCCGGAGGAGCAGTCGATGAGGTCGATGCCGCGAGCCTTCAGCGCGCGCGCAAGCTGGACCGTGTCTTCGATGACGAGACCGCCGGGCAGGTTGTCGACCGACGAGGCGCGGTAAAAGACGGGCCTGTCCTCCGGCCAGACGGAGCGGATCGCCTCGGCGACGAGCAGGGGAAAACGCATCCGCTTTTCGAGCGTGCCACCGAATTCGTCGCTCCGCCGGTTCGAGATCGGCGAGAAGAAGGAATGGATGAGATAGCCGTGAGCGCCGTGAATCTCGAGGATTTCGAAACCGGCGGCGAGTGCGCGCCGCGCCGCGCTGCGAAAGGCATCGACCAAGCCCTCGATCTCCGCCGACGCGAGTTCGCGCGGCGCCGGATAGCCTTCGCGCTCGGGAATCCCGCTGGGAGCGACTCTCTCCCAGGCCGGCTCCGGACCGCTCGTCTCCTTGAGTGGCGCCGCTCCATCCCAAGGACGGGCCGCGCTGCCGCGGCGACCGGAATGGCCGATCTGGATGCCGGGCATGGTGCCGTAGGTCCGGTAGAGCTCGGCGATGCGCTTCAGTCCGGGTATCTGGCCGTCGTCCCATATACCCGTGCAGCCGTGGGTGATGCGGCCGTCGCGCGTCACCCCCGTCGCCTCCACGAACGCCGCGCCCAGGCCGCCCGCCGCGAAGCGGGCATGATGGGCGAAATGCCAGTCCTGCACGCGGCCCTCGACCGCCTGGTACTGGCACATGGGCGACATCACCGCGCGGGTCCGCAGCGTGGTCCCGCGCAGCGTAAGCGGCGAGAACAATTTGAGCTGGCTCACCGGTACCTCCTGGTCGAAGGACCAGGAACGATCGAGGTTGGGGTTTTCAGGCTATTCCGCCGCCAGGCGATGGGACTTTGCCGTGGCGCCCTGGGCCTCGATCCTGTCCACGAGGTCATCGAGTTCCCGCATGATCGGCTGGAGTTTCTTGAGCCGCGCCTCGCCTTCCTTCCCCAGTTCCTTGAAGGTGGTCAGGGGCGGCCGCACATCGCCGACGGGATAGCCGGCCGCCGCGGCCAGCGCCTTGGAATAGCACTGATGGCCGTAGGTCGGATGGCCCTCGTTGATGATGACCTGCATCTTATTGATGAGCCGCTCGATCTTCTTCGCC
>JBGPEQ010000538.1:0-3271 GCA_041482855.1 Dongiaceae bacterium
CCTACAGCCCGACCTTCGGCTACGACCTGTGCACGCGCCGCGCCGGTACGGGCGCCACGCTCGAGATCGATCTGCGGACCTGGCGGGCCGCCGGCGTCGGCGGCGACATGGTGCAGCCGGGCGTGCTGACGCGTTTCGCCGAGACGTTCGCGCCTTACGGCTTCCGCGACACGGCGTTCGTGCCGAGCTACGGCATGGCCGAGACCACGCTCGCCATCAGCTTCGCCCCGCTCGACACCGGCGTCGAGGTCGACGTGGTCGACCGCCGGCGGATGGCCGAGGAGCAGCTGGCCGTACCGGCGCGCGGCGGCGATCCCGAACAGGCGCGCGGATTCGTCGCCTGCGGGCGGCCGTTGCCCGATCACGTCGCGGAGATCCGCGACGACAGCGGGCGGGTTTTGCCGGAACGCGGCATCGGCCGCATCTTCGTCAAGGGCCCAAGCGTGATGGCCGGCTATTTCGAGCAGCCGGAAGCGACGGCGCGCGTGCTCGACGAGAACGGCTGGCTCGATACCGGCGATCTCGGCTACACGCTCGATGGCCATCTCGTCATCACCGGGCGCGCCAAGGATCTCATCATCGTCAACGGCCGCAACATCTGGCCGCAAGACCTGGAGTGGGCGGTGGAGGAACTGCCGGGCGTGCGGCGCGGCGATGCGGCGGCCTTCTCGATCGAAGGACGGGATGACGGCGAGGATGTGATCCTGCTGGTACAATGCCGCACGACCGATGCGGAGGCGCGCGAAGCCCTGGTGCGCGCGGTGCAAGGGATCGTGCAGCGCACGGCGGCGATCGAATGCAAGGTGAAGCTGATCGATCCCAAGGGCCTGCCGCAGACCTCCTCGGGCAAGCTCAGCCGCTCGCGCGCCAAGACCAACTACGCGTCCGGCGTCTACGGACCGCCGGTTCCCGACCAACCCGGCGCCAGTTGCCGCGCGCCGGCCCCGGCCGCCCCGGCCGGATAGCGGCCGATGACCCGCACGGTCGCGGTCACCGGCGCGACGGGGTTCATCGGCAGCCATGACGTCGGTCGGCTCGGCCGCGCCGGTTGGCGGGTGCGCATCCTGACGCGGCGCGTCCCGGCCAATGCCCAGTTCGCGGACGTTCCGGTAGATGCGGTGATCGGCACGCTCGAGGACAGGCATGCGGTGGCGCGCCTGGTGCGCGGCGCCGACGCCATCGTGCACGCGGCCGGCCGCATCAAGGCGCGCTCCCATGCCGAGTTCTTTGCGGCGAACGCAACGGGCACGCGGCTGCTGGTGGAAGCGGCGATCGCGGGCGGGAACCGGCCGCGCTTCGTACTGCTGTCGTCCATTGCCGCGCGCCAGCCGCAAATCTCCGACTACGCCGCCAGCAAGCTGGCCGGCGAGGCCGAGCTGACCCGGCTCGACGGCGAATTGCCGTGGTCGATCCTGCGGCCGCCGGCCGTCTATGGCCCCGGCGACCGCGAGACGCTGGCGTTCTTCCGCGCGCTGCGGATCGGGTTCGCCATGCTGCCGCCGGTGCGCAACGCGCGCCTGTCACTGCTGCATGTCGGCGACCTCGCGGCTGCGATCGCCGCCGTTCTCGACGCGCCCTCGGCCCTCCCGGGCGTCCTGGAGCTCGATGACGGAAATGGCGGCTATGGATGGGATGAGATGATCGGCATCGCCGCCCGCCATCTTGGCGTCAGGCCGTTGCGGCTACCGATACCCGGTCTGTTCCTCATGGGGGTGGCGCACCTGAACGAAGCGCTCCATCGCGCGACCGGCGACGTCGCCATGCTGACGCCGGGCAAGGTGCGGGAAATGCTGCATGCGGACTGGACGAGCCGGGACGGCGCCGTGACCGCTGCCACGGGATGGCGCCCGCAGGTCGATCTCGACAAAGGCTTTGCGGAAACAATCGCCTGGTACCGCCGCAACCGGTGGCTGTAACAAACGGAAACAAATAGTCATTTCACGGATTCACCGAATATCACCAGAAATGGTCCGGGATTCGGGGCGCTGGCAGCCGGTTCGATCAGGGGGCCTTAAGGAACCGACCGCAAGTATGGATCGTATTGGGGACGAGGATGGCGTGATCGCTACGGATGAAGTCTTCAGCGCCGTCGCGACCGCGCTCGAACCGTTCCGCAAGGAAGGCATCCCGGTTACCGCCGAGACCGACATCTCCCAGGACCTGAACCTGGATTCGGTGGCGATGTTGGACCTGCTGATGGAGCTGGAAGAGAAATTCGACGTTTCAATTCCGCTCAACCTGGTGCCGGAGATAAGGACCGTGGGCGAGCTTGCCGATACGGTCCGCAGATTGAAGGAAGGTTAGTTGCCATGGGTCTGTTCGATCAATTCCAGGATCTCATGCGGTCGCATGCCGCGGTCAAGGCCATCGGCGCCGACCCGTTTGGCGTGACGATGGAGCGCGTCGTGTCGCCGACCGAGGCAATCGTCGAGGGCCGGCCGACCATCCTGGTGGGCACCAACAACTATCTCGGCCTGACCTTCGAGCCGTCCTGCATCGCGGCCGCAGCCGATGCGCTGGAGACCCAGGGCACGGGCACCACGGGTTCGCGCATCGCCAACGGCAGCTATGGCGGACATGCCGGGCTGGAGGAAGCGCTTGCCCGCTTCTACGGCCGCCGCAGCGCCATGGTTTTCACGACCGGCTATCAGGCCAACCTCGGCATCATCTCCACGATCGCCGGCGCCAAGGACTATCTGATCATCGACGCCGATTCGCACGCCAGCATCTACGACGCCTGCAAGATGACGGCGGCGACCGTGATCCGCTTCAAGCACAACGATCCTGCCGACCTCGACAAGCGCTTGCAGCGCCTGGCCGGCACCGCCGGCAACAAGATCATCGTCGTCGAAGGCATCTACAGCATGCTCGGCGACCAGGCGCCGCTGGCGGAGATGGCGGCCGTCAAGCGCAAGCATGGGGCCTATCTGGTGGTCGACGAGGCCCACTCGATGGGCGTGCTCGGCGACAAGGGCCGCGGCCTGGCCGAGGTCGCCGGCGTCGAAGCGGACGTCGATTTCATCGTCGGCACCTTCAGCAAGAGCCTGGGCGCCATCGGCGGCTTCTGCGTCTCCGATCATCCGGAGTTCGACATCCTGCGCGTGCGCTGCCGGCCCTACATGTTCACGGCCTCGCTGCCGCCCTCGATCGTGGCCTCCGTGACGGCGGCGCTCGCCGTGATCGAAAGGCGACCGGACCTGCGCACGCGGCTATGGGCCAACGTCAACACGCTCTATGACGGCCTCAAGCGCCACGGCCTCTTGCTCGGGCC
>JBGPEQ010000539.1:0-3265 GCA_041482855.1 Dongiaceae bacterium
ATGGCCATGGCGAACATTCCGTGCCGCCTTCGAACGAATCCGCCGTTACTTCTGCGAGCCACCCCGCCGCCGGACAAAACAATGCGATCAACTGAACGCACGCTTAACCTAGCGCCTATGACCTTGATCCTCCCCCACTGCGTGGAGGAGGATCCCGGTGGGCGCACTGTTCGTTGAATGCTAGTCCGGCGAATCCGCGCTCTTCGGCCACGCCGCCGTCGAGAACATCGCCTCCAGCCCGGGTTCCTTCGGCGGCTGTCCATCCGCTCCCCGCAGGCAGGTCAGCCGCGCATAGTTGTCGAGATCGCCCGCCACCAGGCAGGTCATCGTGATCGCCTGCCCGTCGTCCCAGCGGAAGCGCAACACCTGGCCCTCGCCGGGCGGCGACGGCACCTCGACCCGGCCGACCGCCCGCACCGTGCGCCCGCCGATCCGGCGCTCCAGGACGAGCTGCTCGCCGTCCTCGGCGATCGTCGCCGTGCCCGAATAGGCCGCGCCGCCGTCCGGCGCGCGGCCGACAACCGCATAGTCGCCGGCGACGAACGACAGCAGGAACGACGCGTCGCTATCGTCGGCAGCCGCGGGCCTCGCCGCGAGCGCAGCCATCACCCCAGCCGCAACCGTCGCACACCGGCCAACCCGTGCAAGCATCGCAGGCGTAACCATCCGCTCGGCCACAGGCCCCCCCATCCGATCACTGCTGTCGGAACCAGAATAGGGCTTGCAATTCGGACCGCAAGTTGCCATATTGTTCGCGCCTGAACCTGCCTGCCCGGCGGCAAGGGTCGGTTCGGCTTCGGCCGGGCCGGTCGCTCTTTGACATCGTGGATATGTTCTGCAACCAAAGGCCGCGTCCGGCCCCGCGCCGGCGCGCCTTGCCCGCCGCCGTGTTCCCATGTCCGTGTCGCGTTAACTTCCTTTACATGGGGTTGTTCTTCAGATTCAAAAAAGATCAGGTCACATCTACTGACCTATGCGTAACTTTGTTCCGTCGCCCGTGGCACTTTCCGAACGGCGGTAGGGGCGACCCCATGTGGTCGCCCTTCCCGGACCATTTCCGCTGGACATGGGGTTCATCGCTCGGAATCGGCGTGCGGCTGCACCCAAAGATCAACCATGGAGGACACAGAGGTCACAGAGGCTGTTTTGCTCAGGTGCGCGAAGCGCGCAACAATCCTTCTCTGTGCACTCTGTGTCCTCTGTGGTGGATCTTCTTCGTCCCGCTGGACAGGCGGCCGGCCCCGCTGGACATGGGGTTCATCGACGCTTTTCCGAACCGGTCCACGTCGCCGCACCCGGTTGCCTCTCGCCGCCGAGCGCCCTACTGTGCGCGCCGTCGACGATGGGGTGAGACATGATGACGATCGCGATCCTCGGCATCTTCCTGGTCCTGGCCATGGGCGCCGGCCTCTATGTCGCCGGACGCGTGCCCGGCACGGCCAACTGGGTGCTCGGCGGCATCGCCGGCGTCCTCGGCATGGGCGGCCTGTTCGTCTCCGCCCGCAGCGGCGTCCACGCCCCGGTCGGCTACTGGGGCGGCCTGGTCTTCTTCGCCATCAGCCTGCTGATCGTCTTCTATCTCGTGAAGCTGGCCCTCGACGAAGCCGAGAAGCACCGGCACTGATGCTCGGCCCTCAATCGATCTGCAGCAGCAGCGCCTTCAGATAGGCCGACTCCGGGAGGAAGGGGTGGACCGGATGGTCCGGCCCGGCCCCGGAGGCGCGCAGGATGCGGCCGGAGCGGGCGGCCTCGCCCAGGCCGCGCGCCACCTGCTCGCCGAAGTTCTCGACCGTCATGTGGTGGGAGCAGGAGGCGATGAAGAGGAAGCCGCCCGGCTTCACCAGGGCGGCGGCCAGCCGGGCCAGCTTGCGATAGCCGCGCGCCGCCTGGTTCAGCTCCTTCTTCGACTTCACGAAGGCCGGCGGATCGGCGATGACGACGTCGAAGCGCCCGCCCTGGCCATGGAACTTCTCCAGCGTGCCGAAGGCTTCGCCGCGCTCGAACCGGCAGCGCCCCTCGACCCCGTTGAGTGCCGCCGACCGCGCCGCCAGCGCCAGGGCGGCCTCCGAGCGGTCGACGCCGAGGACGGCCGCGGCGCCGCCGGCCGCCGCCTGCAGCGCGAAGCCGCCGGTATAGCAGTAGAGGTCGAGCACGCGGGCGCCGCCCGCCAGCCGCGCCACGCTCGCCCGGTTCTCGCGCTGGTCGAAGAACCACCCGGTCTTCTGCCCCTCGCCGACGTCGGCCAGGAAGCGCACCCCGTTCTCGATCAGCTCGACCGGCCCCTCGGCGCCGCCCTTGGCCCAGCGGTCATAGCTCTCCAGCCCCTCCAGCGTGCGCGCCGCGCTGTCGTTGCGCAGCATCACCGCCGCCGGCCGCAGCACCTGGTCGAGCGCGGCCAAGAGCTCGGGCAAGAGCAGCTCCATCCCGGCGGTGTTGACCTGCACGACCAGCCGGTCGCCGTAGCGATCGATCACCAGGCCCGGCAGGTCGTCGGCCTCGGCATGGACCAGCCGATAGAACGGCTGCCCGAACAGCCGGTCGCGCAACGCCCGCGCCCGCTCCAGCCGCTCCGCCAGGAACTGCCGATCGACCGTGGCCGCGGGATCGCGGGACAGAAGCCGCCCCGCGATCAGCGAATGCGGGTTGAACATGAAGGTGCCGAGGGCGCGGCCGTCATAGGCGGCAATGGCGACCAGGCTGCCCGGCACGAGCGCCTTGGCCCGCGATTCCATGGTCACTTCGTTGGAGAACACCCAGGGATGGCCGGCGACCACGCGCCGATGCTCGCCGCCCTTGAGCTTGACGGTCGGCCGCGCCGCCGCCGCTGTCGTCACTGCCTTGTCGTTCATGGCGGGCGACCCTAAAGGCTTCAGTCGCCGACGGCCACCCCTTCGCGCCGGCTGTCGGCCCCGCCGACGAGTCCCTCAGGCGTCACCGCGATGACGGCCAGCCCGCTCGTCATCTCCGTCAGCTTCACCTCATGCCCCATGGCCTGCAGCTGCGGCGCGAGGGCTTCCAGCGCCGTGCCCTTCTCCAGCTCGGTGGCGCCGTTGCGGTTGGCGAAGTTCGGCAGATCGGCCGCCGCCTGCGGATCGAGGCCCCAGTCGAGCGCGGCGATCAGCGTCTTCGCCACGAACGGAATGATGGAAGCCCCGCCGGGCGAGCCGAGGACGAGGATCAGCCGCCCCTGCCGGTCGAACACCATCGTCGGCGCCATCGAACTGCGCGGTCGCTTGCCGGGCTCGACCCGGTTAGCCACCGGCTG
>JBGPEQ010000540.1:0-3260 GCA_041482855.1 Dongiaceae bacterium
AACAGATCGATGCCGGCACCCAGCGCGGCCTCGAGGATCGCTACGACTTCGTCAGCCGGCACCTGGCCGCGCTCGTTCGTGACCCCGTAAGCGAGACCGAATTGGACTGTTCCGAGCCCGAGTTTGCCGATGGGTGCAGCGCCGATCACGACGTTAAGAGAGAACCCTAGGATGCGGAAGGGACTGCACAATAGACGGTTGGCAGGCCGAGGGGTAGGCGCACGCGGCGGCGGCGCGGCTTGACCCGGCGGCGACATCCCCCTAGAACCAGCCTCGCTCTCGCCGCGCGCTCCAAGCGCGCGTCGATTCCCGATGGCCGGGAGACCGGGCCGCGCCGTCAGCGGCCGTCAGACAGTTCCGCATGGTGCAAGCGAACAGCCCGCAGACCCGACAACCCGGCGTCATCCGCATCTTCTTCACCACCAGTCCGACGCGAGCCGCCCTGGTGCTCGGCAGCCTCGTGGTCGCGGGATTCGCAGAGGGGATCGGCTTCGCCACCCTGCTGCCGGCGCTGACGATCTTCATCGGCGATGGCGCGGGCGGCAAGCATTCCTGGCTGCAGACGACAATCACTTGGGCGCTGGAGTCCATCGGAATTCCAACGGACAGTCTGGGCCTTCTGCTGCTGGTCGCATTGGGCGCGATCACGCTGAAGAATCTGGTGCTGACCTGGTCGTCGAATTTCGTGGGCTATGAGGTCGCCGAGGTCGCGACCGGGCTTCGCCTCAGGCTGATCGACACTTTGCTCCGCGTACGCTGGAGCTATTTTGCCCGCCAGCCGGTCGGACGCTTCGCCAATGCCGTCAGCAATGAGGCCGCCCGCGCCTCGGAAGCTTACGCGGCCAGCGCCAACCTCATGGCGAATCTCGTGCAATCCGCCATCTACGTGATCGCGACGCTGCTGGTATCCTGGCAGCTGGGCGCGCTTTCGCTCATCGTCAGCGGCCTCATCAGTTATGCCCTCAAGCCCGTTGTCCGCATGACGCGCAAGGCCGGCCGCCGGCAGACCCAGCATACCCATGACCTCGTCGCCCGCCTGACCGACGCGCTGATCGGCATCAAGCCGCTCAAGGCGATGGCGCGCCATGTGCGCTTCGGTGCCCTCTTTGCCGCCGATGCGCGATCGGTCAACAAGGCGTTGCGCCGACAGGTATGGGGCAAGCAGGCCGTGCGCAGCGGACAGGACGAGGCGCTTTTTGCGAGCGCCATCGGCCTCCTGTTCGTCGCTTTCACGTTCTGGAAGCTGCCGCTGCAGGATGTGATCGTCATGGGCGCCCTGCTGTCCCGCACCGTCCTGATGTTCAACAGGTCGCAGCAGTGGTACCAGGTGGCGGCGCTATCGGAGACTGCCTTCTGGGGCTTGCACGACACAATCGCTGAAGTCGAGCGGGAGCGGGAGACGACGTCGGGCACCGGCACGCCCAGCTTCCTGAATGCCTGCCGGTTCGACTACGTGACCTTCGGCTATGGCGACAAGACTGTCCTGCGCGACGTGTCGCTCACCATCAAGGCCGGCGAGATCACCACCCTGACGGGCACATCGGGCGCCGGCAAGACGACGATCGCCGACCTGTTGCTGGGTCTGCATCGCCCGGACAGCGGCGAGGTCTACATCGACGACATGGCGCTCGGCGAGGTCGACCTGATGCGCTGGCGCGAGCTGGTCGGGTACGTGCCGCAGGAAGTGATCCTGTTTCACGACAGCGTCCTTGCCAATGTCACGCTCGGCGATCCCGAGCTTGGGCCCGATGATGCCCGGGCCGCGCTGGCGGCCGCCGGGGCCTGGGAGTTCGTCGCGCAGATGCCGCAGGGGCTCGACAGCATCGTCGGCGAGCGCGGGACCTTGCTGTCCGGCGGCCAGCGCCAGCGCATCGCGGTGGCGCGGGCGCTGATCCACCGGCCGGCGCTGCTGATCCTCGACGAAGCCACGAGCGCCCTCGATCCCAATACCGAAGCCGCTATCTGCCGCAATCTCAAGGACCTGGTCGCGCAGACCGGATTGACGATCGTGGCCATCACCCATCAATCCGCCTGGGTCGAGGCGGCCCACCGCGTTTACCATGTCGAGCGCGGACAAGTGACGGAAGCGCCGC
Source organism: Dongiaceae bacterium (assembly GCA_041482855.1). Classification (GTDB taxonomy): domain Bacteria; phylum Pseudomonadota; class Alphaproteobacteria; order Dongiales; family Dongiaceae; genus JBGPEQ01. The sequence continues at coordinate 2,094 of JBGPEQ010000540.1, forward strand.
CGATCGCCGCGTCTTGATTTGAACCGGTCGCGGGCAGCCAACCGGGTAAACGGCTTGTCGGTTCGGGACCGATTTGATAAGACGCGCCGGCCGCACGGCGGCGCCCGGCGCGGTGTGCCGGTTCGATAGCATGTTCAGTCGCGGATGACGCCGACACCGACAAACAGCGACAATCTGCCCCTGCGCCTCGCCGGATTCGCCTCGCTTCCGGAGGCCCTGGATTACGCGGCGCGCGGGAAGACCGGCTACAACTTCTACTCGCCGCGCGGCGAGCTGGCGCGGGCGCTGACCTATGCCGAGCTGCGCGAGCGCGCGATCGAGGTCGCGCGCGGCCTCGTCAAGGCGGGGCTGCGGCCGGGCGCGCGCGTGGTGCTGGTCGCCGACACCGATCCCGACTTCGCGATCCTGTTCTTCGCCTGCCAGTATGCGAGCCTGCTCGGCGTGCCCGTAGCGCTGCCGACGACGTTGGGCGGACGGGATGCCTATGTCGCGGGCTTGCGGCGACAGCTCATGGGATCGGGCGCGAGCGCGGCGGCAGCGCCGGCCGAATTGCTGTCCTACCTTCAGGAGGCCGCCGCCGGTCTCGACATCGCGCTCATCGGCGCGCCCCAGGAATTCTACGACCTGCCGCGCGACGGCGCCGATCCCCGGCCCTTCGGGTCCGCCGATCGCTGCTATCTGCAATACTCTTCGGGGAGCACGCGCGCGCCGCTGGGGGTGGATGTTCCGCAGCGGGTGCTGATGGCCAATTGCCACGCCATCATCAATCACGGGCTGCAGGTGCGGCCCGACGATCGCGGCACCTCCTGGCTGCCGCTCTATCACGACATGGGCCTCGTCGGCTTCATGTTGTCGCCGCTGCTGTGCCAGCTCTCGGTCGACTATCTGGCGACTCGCGATTTTGCCCGGCGCGCGTTGCTGTGGCTCACTTTGATTTCGCGTAACGGCGGAACGCTTTCCTACAGCCCGACCTTCGGCTACGACCTGTGCACGCGCCGCGCCGGTACGGGCGCCAAGCTCGATATCGATCTGCGGACATGGCGGGCCGCCGGCGTCGGCGGCGACATGGTGCAGCCGGGCGTGTTGACGCGCTTCGTCGACACGTTCGGACCTTACGGCTTCCGCGCGACGACCTTCGTGCCGAGCTACGGCATGGCGGAGACGACG
>JBGPEQ010000541.1:0-3256 GCA_041482855.1 Dongiaceae bacterium
AGGGTCAGCCGGCTCACGCCGGCGAAGATCGTCAACATGGCCGGTTCGGGCGACGGCCAGGCCACCGGCCAGTAGGCGTTGGAGATCGATAGGGCGATGCGATGGCCTTGCGGGAAGGCGTGGGCGACCGCCTCCAGCGGCACGCGGACGCGATAGCGCTCGCCGGGGATCATGGGCTCGATACGCTCATGGCTGTCGCGATGCGTCAGATTGAGCAGGCCGTAGGTGGCGCGGAATGAGCTGCCGTCCGGCGCCACGTCGTTGAGCCGCACGGAGACCAGGCCGTTCGGCTTGTCCGACGCCAGCTCCAGCTCGACGACGGGCTCGCCCAGAATTTCCAGGCGTTCGGCCAGCGGCTCCGAGAGGAACAGCGGCGAGCCGCCATCGTCCTCGCGCTGGTCGGTGGCAAACTCGGCGCCAGAGCCGTAGCGGCCGATCTCGCCGGCGGTCAGGCCGACGGTCTGCGGCGAGGCCAGCAACAGCGGCGTCTCCTTTCCGGCGCGCGCGGACAGCTTGCCCGGATTGAGCGCGTAGCGCTGCGGCTTAATTCGCGGCGACGGCCAACGCGCTTCCGCCACCCACCGGCCGGGGCGTTCGGCGTAGGAGACGGCAGGTGGCACGCTCTCCGGCATCCACACCCGCAGCATCGGCTCGTCCATGATGCCGGTGTGCGCGCCCTTCAGCCAATGGTCCCACCAGCGCAGCGCCTCCTGCAGCCAGCCGACGGCCGGGCCGGGCCGTCCGTTGTGCGGGAAGTTGTGCGCCCACGGGCCGATCAGGCCCTTGCGCGGGCCCTCGAGGCCGGCCAGCAGGCGCGGGATCGCAGCGGCGTAGTTGTCCGCCCAGCCGCTGACGGCATAGACGGGAATCTCGATGCGGCTGAAATCTTCGCACACCGAGCCGTGCTTCCAGTAGGCGTCGCGGCACTGGTGCTCGAGCCAGGGGAGCACCCAGGGCCGCAGATTCTCGAGTCGCGCCATCCACATGTCGCGCCAGCGTGGGCCGACGATCTCCGGATCGGGCGGCGTCGAGACGTGGGAGAACATGACCGCGCCCCAATCCGGATTGTCCTTGGTCATGCAGCCGCCCATGTAGTGCACGTCGGTGGCATAGCGGTCATCGGTCGAGCCGACGCTGATGACGGCCTTGAGCGCCGGCGGCCGTCGCGCCGCTACCTGCAGCCCGTTGAAGCCGCCCCAGGAGATGCCGTACATGCCGACTTGGCCGCTGCACCAGGGCTGGGCGGCAAGCCAGGCGATCACCTCCAGCGCGTCGTCCTGCTCCTGCTGCGTGTATTCGTCGGCGATCAGGCCGTCGCTGTCGCCGGTGCCTCGGATATCCACGCGCACGCCGGCATAGCCATGGCCGGCGAAGTAGCGATGCATGGGGTCGTCGCGCAGCCGCATGGAATCGCGCTTGCGATAGGGCAGATATTCCAGCAGCGCCGGAACGGGGTTCTGGTCGGCATCCTCCGGCACCCACAGGCGCGCCGCTAGCCGTGTGCCGTCGGAGAGCGGAATCCATTCGTTCTCGATGACGCGGACGGCGCGGGGAAACTCGCTGACGACGCGGGGGACCATGCTACCCTGCTGATTCCTTGACACTCTCTGGATGAATGGCGGTAATTCAGGCTGACGGCAACGGGACGAAAGGCGTGGGCAGCTATCTGCGACCGACCGAACTGAAGGAGGCGCTGGCAGCCCTGGCCGCCGGCCCGCGGATCATCCTTGCCGGCGGCACCGACTATTATCCCGCCCGCGTCGGCCAACCGCTCGACGACGACCTGCTGGATATCACGGCGCTGCCGGATTTGCGCCGGATCACTGACGAGGGCGCGCACTGGCGCATTCCGGCGCTGGCCACCTGGACCGATCTCCTGGAGACGCCGCTGCCGCCGCTGTTCGACGGGCTGAAGCTGGCGGCGCGCGAGGTCGGCGGCGTGCAGATCCAGAACGCCGGCACGCTCTGCGGCAATCTCTGCAACGCCTCGCCGGCGGCCGACGGCACGCCCAACCTGGTGGCGCTCGATGCGCTGGTGGAGTTGTCTTCGGTGCGCGCGACGCGCCGCCTGCCGGTGGCCGAGTTCGTGACCGGCAGCCGCGCGACCCTGCGCCGGCCCGAGGAGATGGTCACGGGGGTCATCGTGCCGAAGCCGCAGCACGAAGCCCGTTCGACCTTCCTGAAGCTCGGCGCGCGCAAATACCTGGTCATCTCCATCGTCATGGCCGCCGCTGTACTGGAGATCGCCGACGGCCGCACCGTCGCCAACGCGCGCATCGCCGTGGGATCATGTTCCGTCGTGGCGCAGCGGCTGCCGGGGCTGGAGGCCGCACTCGCCGGCCGCAGGCTCGATGCCGGACTCGCCGATCTGGCGCAGCCCGAGCACCTGGCGCCGCTGTCGCCGATCGACGACGTGCGCGGCACTGCCGTCTATCGCCGCGAAACCGCGCTCACGATCGTCAAGCGCGCGCTGCTGGAGCTTGCGAAGTGACGCAAGCCGTTCGCCGCTCCTCGCCAGATCTCTCTGGTTGTCACCCCTGCGAAAACCAGGGCGATTGCATCTGGACGTTAGTCCTTTCGTGCTGGGGTCGTCGTATCGCAGCGGCCGACCAGTTTCACGCGGAGGCGCGGAGACGCGGAGTAGGGGCGGCCTGCGGCCGCCCGTCCGTCCGCCGCACGACGCCTACCGGTGCCGACCCGGTATGTCCGCTGCGCGGGCGGCCGCAGGCCGCCCCTACAAGAATTTCCGCGTCTCCGCGTCTCCGCGTGCAAAATGCTTCTGCGCCGCGGCACAGACGGCAGGGGGCAATATGAGATCGCCCGCCCAGCAGATCGCCTTCAGCCTCAACGGCCGGCAGGTCGAGATCCATGTCGATCCAGTGCGGCGGCTCGCCGATGTGCTGCGCGAAGACCTCGGTCTCACCGGCACCAAGGTCGGTTGCAACGCCGGCGATTGCGGGGCCTGCACGGTGCGGATCGACGGCCGCCAGGTCTGCGCCTGCATGGTGGCGGCCGCGCAGGCGCAGGGCCGCGCGGTGACCACGGTCGAAGGGCTGACGAGCGGCGCCGGCGCAAGCGCGCTGCAGCAGGCATTTCTCGCCCACGGCGCCGCCCAGTGCGGCATCTGCACGCCGGGCATGCTGATGGCGGCCGACGATCTGCTGGCGCGCAATCCCGCTCCGACCGAGGCGCAGGTGCTGGATGCGCTCGGCGGCGTGCTCTGCCGCTGCACCGGCTATCGCAAGATCGTGGAGGC
>JBGPEQ010000542.1:0-3251 GCA_041482855.1 Dongiaceae bacterium
CGGCCGCCTCAAGGCTGCCGGCTTCAGCGACACCGAGTGCACGCGCATACACGGGCCCGTCGGCCTCGATATCGGCGCGCTGTCGCCCGCCGAGATCGCCGTCTCCATCCTGGCGCAAGTCACCGCGGTGTTGCGCGGAACAGCCGACGGACGGCGCGAGAAGGCGGCATGATCTTTGCCGATCTGCCGGTCCTCGACGCGGTAGGCGCACTGCTCGTTCACAGCGTGAAGGTCGGCAAACTCGCCTTCCGAAAGGGCCGCAAGCTTTCGCCTGACGACGTAAGGGCGTTGGCCGCCGCCGGACGCGCGAGTGTGACCGTGGCGCGCCTCGATCGGGACGACATCGGTGAGGACGTTGCCGCGACCCGCATCGCCAAGGCGCTCGCCGGCCCCAACGTGACGCTGGCCACAGCCTTCACGGGACGCTGCAATGTCATGGCAACGGCCACGGGTGTTCTGGTGATCGATCGCGACCGGCTCGACCGCGTCAATCTTGTGGACGAAGGAGTCACCGTCGCCACGCTGCCGCCCTACGACGTGACGCAGCCACGCGAGATGGTGGCGACCGTCAAGATAATTCCGTTCGCCGTCCCTCAGGCCGTGCTGGACGCCTGTATCGCCGTCGCCACGGATGGGGGGCCGCTCGTGCGCGTCGCCGCGTTCCGCCCGCGCCCCATCGGCCTGATCCAGACCCGGCTGCCCGGCATCAAGGAGAGCGTGCTGGACAAGACGGTCGATGTCATCAACGTCCGCCTCGCCGCCCTCGGCTGCCTGCCGGCCAGCGAGTCGCGTTGCGCGCATGACACCGCCGTGCTGGCGGCCGCGATTGCGGATATGCGCGGGCGCGGCAGCGAGATGGTGCTGATCGCCGGCGCTTCCGCCATCACCGACCGGCGCGATGTGATTCCGGCGGCGATCGAGCGCGCCGGCGGGCGCGTCGATCACTTCGGCATGCCCGTCGACCCCGGCAATCTGCTGTTGCTCGGGCGCCTCGCCGACGACACCCATGTGTTGGGATTGCCGGGCTGCGTACGCTCGCCCAAGGTGAACGGCTTCGATTGGGTACTGCAACGGCTGATCGCGGACCTGCCGGTGACTCGCTCCGACATCATGCGCATGGGCGCCGGCGGACTGCTGAAGGAAATCCCGACCCGCCCGCAGCCGCGTGCCGGTGCGGACGAAACGTCGGCCGTCGTCACGCCGCGGGCGCCGAAGATTGCGGCCATCGTGCTCGCGGCCGGGCGATCCAGCCGCATGGGAGCCGCCAACAAGCTGCTGACCGACGTCGACGGAGTGCCCATGGTGCGCCGCGCGGTCGAGGCAGCGACGGCCTCCCATGCCAAGCCGGTTATCGTCGTCACCGGCAACGAGCAGGGCAAAGTGCAGGCGGCGCTCCGCGGCTGCAAGGCGACGTTTGTCCACAATCCGCGGTTCGCCGAGGGCATGAGCACGTCGCTGCAGGCCGGACTCGCCGCCTTGCCGGCCAATGTCGATGGCGCCCTCGTCTGTCTCGGCGACATGCCCTTGGTGACGGCGGCCGCGATCGACCGCCTGATCGCCGCCTTCAACCCGCTCGAGGGCCGCGCCATCTGCGTGCCGACCTGGAACGGCAAGCGCGGCAATCCCGTGCTGTGGGACCGCCGGTTCTTTGACGCCATGGCCGATCTTGCCGGGGACGTCGGCGCCAAGCACCTGATCGGCGAGCATGCCGACCTGGTCGCCGCAGTCGCCATGTCCGACGATGCCGTCCTCACCGACATCGATACGCCGGAAGCGCTGGCGACGCTCCGGCAAGCCAGCACCAAGGAGGCTTAGGCGCCGTTCCCTCATGCAGTACGCCTGGACCTATTCCTGCTGCGGCAAGCAGAGTTTGATGCCTCGCCGCTCGATTCGGCTTTCGGTACGCCGATCTGCTGGAAGGACATCGCCCGCGTCCATCGTATCGCCGCCGGCAGCAAGCTCCACCACTAACTCGAATTTTCGGCTGGGACAGACTGTTCCGGCATTCATCATCCACCAAGACAGGAGGGGACAACCCAAATGAGAATCATCGTCATCGGCGCGACCGGCACGGTCGGCAAGCCCGTCGTCGCAGCACTGCAGGAACGCCATGAAATCGTCAAGGTCGGCAGCAAGAGCGGCGATTGTCAGGTCGACATCAAGGACAGCAGTTCGATCCGCAAGCTGTTCGAGAAGACCGGCCGCTTCGATGCGCTGGTCTCCTGCGTCGGCAAGGTGCATTTCGGCGAATTCGCCAACCTGACCGAGAACGAGGTGATGATCAGTCTCAAGGACAAGCTCATGGGCCAGGTCAATCTGGTCCTGATCGGCCGCGACTACGCCAACGACAACGGTTCGTTCACGCTGACCAGCGGCGTGCTGAGTCACGATCCCATCCGCCTCGGCGCCTGTGCCAGCTTGGTGAATGGGGCACTCGACTGTTTCGTGCGTGCCGCGGCCATTGAGCTGCCGCGCGGCCTGCGCATCAATGTCGTCAGTCCGGGGTTGCTGGACGAATCCGCCGGCGCGCTCGGCGACTACTTCCGCGGTCACGAAACCGTGCCAGGAAAGCGCGCTGCGAATGCCTTCGTCAAATCGGTGGAGGGCCGTCTTACCGGCCAGGTTCTGCACGTGCTGTAGGGATACCGGGCGGTCGGCGCCGCGGCGAATCTACCGACAAAGCGTTATTCAGCGGGCCCTCAGAACGAAATGGCGGTCGCCGAAACGCCCTGCTGGATATTGCCGATCCCCGTGCTGATCTGCGACGCTGTTCCGCTGCCGAGGTCGCCGATGCTGCCGGTGGTCACCGGGCCGCTAAAGCTGATTGGTTGGTCGATGGTTGCCGTCGCGCTGGCGCTGGCGTGCAAATTACCGTCTTCGACGGCGGCATCTGCGGTTGCAGCGGCCTCCCCGCGGGCGGACGTTTTGGCCAACGATTCCGGCGATATCGGCGTCGGCAGGTTCAGGCTGCTGGCGTCATCGGCGAGCACGGTCGCCGCAGTCCCGACCAATGCGATCGCCAATACCATCGACAAGACGTGTCGCAACATCTTCAAGCCCCCGCTTTTCGACCTGGAGTACCATGAGCAGTGTTCATTTTCTTTACACTCTAGCGAGTCCCTCTATCGCCCGCTAGCTGTTTTTTCGGGCATTCCCCGCCGTCGCTGGCGGCCGCCCCCTACGTGGTGTCCGACGTGCCCGTTGCGGCGGGTCATTGACGAGTCGAACGGCCCAACGCCGCAGCAGGCCGC
>JBGPEQ010000543.1:0-3247 GCA_041482855.1 Dongiaceae bacterium
AGGCGATACCGCGCAGCACATGCGTTCCGAGCGGGATCAACGGCGTCTCGGTTTCGGCGGCGACCGCGCCGGAGACCAGCACCGCGCGCTCGAGTGGCCGGCATAGCCCTTCCAGGCGGCTGACGAGATTGACCGCAGGGCCGATCGCGGGTGAAGTCGAGCCGGTCGGCGGCGCCACGGACAGGTTTTCGTCGATGAGGAAGCGCGGTTGCAATCAGGCGCCGGTGCGGGCGACGACGCGCTCCCCGATGGGCGCGCCGCGCCGCCAGGCCGGCGCGCGCGGGCGACCGCGGCGCGGACGCGCCGCGGCGAACAGATGGGCGGCCGCCAGCATCCGGCGCGTGAGCCGCGGGTAGTCCGCGCGCAATTCCTGATCGGAAGCGCCCTGGGCGAAGAGATCTGCGATCTGGCGCACCAGGATGCGGGTGCCCTTGAAGACGGCGGCCCCGCCCTGGATCTCCGGGTCTTCGACGATCAAGGCCATGGCGCTGCGGTAGCGCGCGAGATCGGCCTGGACTGCCCGCGCCACCCGCGGGACATCCACGACATAGGACAGCACGCCGGACCCGCAGCTCAGGCGGCGCAGCCGCGCGCTGCCGATCTGCCGGTAGACGGCCCTGCGGATGCCGACGGGAACGTCCGGCGGCAGCTCGCGGTCGAGCCGCACGCAGACGACGGCCGCCTTCGTCAGATAGGGCTTGCCCTTGCGGCGGACGACCGCGGCCTTCGGCAGGCGCTCGCGGATTGCCTTGTAGACCGCCTTGGCCGACACGCCGGCGACGATGCCGGCTTCGACGGGGGTGAGGAGGTCGGTCTTGGACATGCGATCGGCCGTAATTCGTCTCTCCATGGGAGACAATTTAATAGCGAAATGGCCCGTTGGCAATGAGTCACAGGAATGCGGGCGCCGCTGAACTTGCGGAGAGACCCCACCCTACCCTCCCCCATTTCGTGGGACTGCGTGGGGGAGGCGAGCACGGGCGGCGGGGGTGTGGGCGGGCGCGTGCATCGGGGACTGCCGGAGCGTTGACCAATCGCCTCCTGCTTGGGAGCGGCGGTGCCGGCCACCGCGATGGCAGTTGCAGGCTATGCCCAATTTGGGTATAGCCATGGCGATGGCAAAATGGCATACTGTTATCGAGTTGTCGCTGTTCTCGGCGAAGGCCGAGAAACGCCTGAGCGAAACGGAGCGGGACGGCATCATCGAAACGCTTGCCCAGAACCCTTGGGCCGGCGCGGTAATTCCGGGGACGCACGGTGTCCGCAAGTATCGCCATGGGATCGGCGGACGGGGCAAGAGCGGCGGCGCCAGGGTCATCTACTATTTCTATGACGAAGGCTGGCCGCTGTTCCTGCTGCAATTCTATGCCAAAGGCGAGAAAGCCGACTTGACGCCGGCGGAGCGCAAGACCGTGGGCAAGGTGGCGCAGCAACTCAAAGACAGCATGAAACGCGAGCGCAGGAAGGACGTGCGATGAGCAAGAAGATCGCGGATGAAATCATGGCCGGGCTGCGGGAAGCGATCGACTACGTCGAGGGCCGCCGCGTCGCGGGCGTGCGCGTTTGGGAAATTCCGCCGAGCGCGATCAGGGCGGCGCGGCAGCGGCTGGCGCTTTCGCAGGCCGACTTCGCCGATCGCTTCGGCTTCAGCGTGCGCAACCTTCAGAAGTGGGAGCAGGGCGCGGCCCGGCCTTCTGGAGCGGCACGGGCTTTCCTGACGGTGATTTCGCGCGAGCCGCGCGCCGTCATGCGCGCGCTCAAATCGGCGCGTCCGGCCGGCCGGGCATCCATGGCGAAGATCGCGCGACGCCGCGCTGGCCACGCGAAATCGAGAAAACCAATGCGCTGATCGCGGCCGCTCCATAGCCAGGTCCGATCATGCCTGCGTTCGACAAGATCCTGGAGGCCGCACGGCGGCGGGTCGGCGAGGTCGAGCTGCGCGCCCGGATGCCGGAGGTGAGCGCGCCGGAGGCGCTGCGCGCCGTCGCCGACGATCGCTACCTGTCGCTGATGTCGCGGCGCATCTTTCGGGCCGGGCTCAAGCACAGTCTCGTCGATGACCGCTGGCCGGCCTTCGAGGAGGTGTTTCGCGGCTTCGACCTGCGGCGCGTGCGGGCCATGAACGACGAAGAGACCGAGGCCCTGATGAACGACCGGCGGCTGATCCGCCACTGGGGCAAGCTCAAATCGGTGCGGAGCAATGCGGCGGCCATGCAGGAGGTCGCCGAACAGCAGGGCGGCTTCGGCGCCTACCTGGCGGGATGGCCGGGCGCCGACGCGGTCGGCCTGTGGGGCGATCTCGCCAAGCGGTTCCAGCAGATGGGCGGCAATTCCGGTCCGTACTTCCTGCGCATGGCCGGCAAGGACACGTTCATCCTGACGCAGTCCGTCGTTGCCGCGCTCAACCACTGGAAGGCGCTCGCCGGGACGCCCAAGACCAGGTCGGACCGCGCCAAGGTGCAGTCCGTATTCAACGCGTGGGCCGGCGAAACCGGACTCCCCCTGGCCCATCTGAGCATGACCCTGGCGCTCGCCGTGGATTGAGGCGTCGCCAGCAACCTGCATGCCGACATAGGCAGGGCGATCGCATTTGACGCCTATGCTGGCTCGCAGGAAGATTCTTGCATGCGAGTGATTCGGAGGAGTCTTGCATGAGCGCCTTGCGTCCTTCGACAAGCTCAGGATGAGGGAGGATTTTGGTGGCACGAAAATCGGTCCTCATCCTGAGCTTGTCGAAGGACGCACAGTGCTGATCCACGGCATCGAGATCAAGCGCGTGCACGCCGGCGCAAAACCAGAGATGATGGGCCGCCGGGAGAACAGATGAGTCGGTGATGACGAACACGAAATCCCCTGCATTGCGGGTCGTGCCCCTGGGCGGGCCGCTCGGCGCCGATATCGAAGGCGTGGACCTGTCGAGAGAGATCGACGCGGAGACGCTCGCGACGATCCTGGAGGCCTGGGCGCGGCACCTCGTGCTGCGGTTCCGCGGGCAGCGGCTGGACGAGGATGGGCTGATGGCCTTCAGCGCGCGCTTCGGCAGCCTGGACCGGGCGCCGATCAACACGGCGGCGACGCGCCCGCACGCCAACCCGTTCGTGCTGCTGGTTTCCAATGTCGTCGAGGACGGGCGGCCGATCGGCTCCCTCGGCGCCTATGAGAGCCAATGGCACGCCGACATGTCCTACAATCCGCAGCCGCCCGCCGGCAGCTTCCTCTACGCGGTGGAAGTGCCGCCCGCCGGCGG
>JBGPEQ010000544.1:0-3236 GCA_041482855.1 Dongiaceae bacterium
CCAAGATTCCCCCTCATCCTGAGCTTGTCGAAGGACGCACCCTGCTCGTGCAAGCGATAGGGGTCGTTCTCGGGCCGATGCGTCATATCGCCTTTCTCGTCCTGGGCCTGCTCTCAATTGGACCGGCGGCCGCAGACTCGATCAACCTGACCGCCACACCCGTTGCCCCGGAAGGCGATGCTGCGACCCCGTTCACGACAGGCCAGCTCGAATACCTCGCCGGCTTCGCGCTGACCAGCGACGCCGAATCCTTTGGCGGTCTGTCGGGCGCATCGCTTTCGGCGGACGGCAGCACGCTGACGGCCGTCGCCGACATCGGCGTGTGGTTTCGGCTGGCGCTACGGCACGATGCGACCGGCCGCTTGATCGGCGTGAGCGGCGGCGAGAGCGGGCGGCTTGCGGACGAGCATGGCAAGCCGCTGACGAGAAAGTATGTGGGCGATTCCGAGTCGATTACCCGCGCCGCCGACGGCAGCTACTACGTGACGTTCGAGGGCTGGCACCGACTGTGGCGCTACAAATCGCTGACGGCGGCGGCCATGTATGTGCACCCGCCGAAGGGGATGACGTCGCTGCCGGGCAACGAGGGCGTCGAGGCTGCGACCCAGCTGCCCGATCGGCGATTCCTGCTGCTGAGCGAGGGCGGCTTCACCGGTGCTAGCGATCTCCAGGGCTGGCTCGGCGACGGCAAGCGCTGGGCCGATCTTACTCTGGCCCCGACCGGCGCGTTCAGGCCGACCGATCTGACGGTCCTGCCGGCCGGCGATGTGCTGCTGCTGGAGCGCAGCGTCTCGCTGTTCGGCGGCTTCGCGGCCCGCCTGTCGGTCATCGGGGCCGCGACGATCGAGCCGGGTGCGCGTCTCGCCGGACAGGAGATCGCCGTCATCAAGAGCCCGCTGCCGGTCGACAACTTCGAGGGCGTCGCGGCCCGGCGCGCGTCCGACGGCTCGGTCCTGATCTACGTGCTGTCCGACGACAACTTCAACGAGATGGAGCGGACGCTGCTGCTGCAGTTCCGCTGGCGGCCTTAGGTTTGCTACGCGGCGCGCCGGCGGCGGCGCTCAGCCGCTGACGCCCGACACTCGCCGACGAGGTCGAGCCAGCGCTCGGTGACGGTGCGGCAGAAATGTTCGCCCGTGGCGTAGTGCGCTTCCACCTCGGCGATGACGCGGGCCTCCTCGGCCTCGGCGCGGGCGCCGAAATGGCGCTGGAGGGCGGGCCAGCAATCGCGCGGGAAGTTGCGGGCATCGGCCTCCGTCACCTCCAGATGGAACTGGAAGCCGTAGGTGGTGCGGCCGAGGCGGAAGGCCTGGTTGGCACAGGCGTCGTTGCGCATCAGCAGCACGGCGCGGGCCGGCAGATCGAAGCTGTCCTCATGCATCTGCATGATCCGCTGCTCGGGCGCAAGGCCGGCCAGCAGGGGATCGCCGGCGCCTTCCGGCGTGATCGCGACCGGCAGGTAGCCGACCTCGCAGCCGCCGAAGCGGTAGACCGTCTTGCCGAAGGCGCGCGCGATCAGTTGGGCGCCGAGGCAGATGCCGAAGATCGGTTTGCCCTGCGCATGGAAGCGGCGGATGAGCGCGAGCAGCGCGGGAAAGGCCGGGTAGTTCGCATCATCGCCCGCATGCATCGGGCCGCCCAGGACGATCATGCCGTCGAAGCCGGCAGTGCTGCGCGGCAGCGGCTCGCCGCGGTGGGGGAAGAGCGTGTTGAGCTGCGCGCCGCGCGCCTGCGCGACCTCGCCGACGACGCCGGCCGGCGTGACCGGGCAGCTCTGCACGACCAGAAGCCGCGGCGGAGTGTCGGGGGCTTCCGTGTTTTCGGTGGCGGAGTCGAGCGCAACTGGGCGCCGCGCCCGGCGAGCTACAACCATCTGAAGTCCCTCCAAGGTCCCGACCTCAAGGCGAGGCCAGCCGATCCAAAAAGGACGCCTAACGTCGTAGCTGTATGCCCCGGCGGGCCATCGGCACGTGCGATCGCGTCTGCCGCGGAAGATATGACTTGAGCGGTTGAAATCAAGTGAAGATTTCGGCGCAGCCGCCGTTACGGTGACTATCCCTCCTCCACGCAGTGGGGGAGGTTAGGTGGGGGCCGCAGGGACAAAGCGCGCAGCATCCAGTCGTGGAGAGACCCCCACCTTGATCCTCCCCCACTGTGTGGGGGAGGAGATTGGATGATCGCTTGGCGTCGCGCTACGCCAGGTTCTTGCGCAGGAACGCGAGCGTGCGCTGCCATGCGGTCTGCGCGTCTTCCTTGTCGTAGTTCTGGCCGGTCGGGTTGGCGAAGGCGTGGTTGGCCGAGTACCGGTAGTCCTCCAGCGACTTGCCGGCCTGCTTCATGCGGGCCTCGAAGCCGTCGACCATCTCCTTGTTGATCCACTGGTCCTGCTCGGCGAAATGGCCGAGCACGGGTCCCTTCAGGCCCTTGAGGTCGTCGGCCGAACGTTCGAGGTTGCCGTAGTAGATCACGGTGGCGTCGACCGGGTTGGCGAGCGAGGCGTTGAGCGACCAGCCGCCGCCGAAGCACCAGCCGACCGTGCCGACCTTGCCGGTGGAGCGGCTGTCGGCCTTCAGCCAATTGACCCAGACGCTCAGCGTCTCGATGGCCTTGGCCGGATCGACCGATTTCATCAGGGTTTGCGCCGTGGCCGGATCGCTTGCCACCTTGCCTTCGTAGAGATCGACGGCGAGGGCGAGGAAACCCTCCTTGGCGAATTCCGTCGCCATGGTCTTGATCTGGTCGTTGAGGCCCCACCATTCGTGGACCAGCAGCACCGCCGGCGCCGGCGTCTTGGTCGGCACGGCCAGAGCGGCCGCCACCTTGCGGCCACCGGGCGTCGTGACGCTGACCGTCTCCAGCGTTTCCGCGGCCATGGCGGCGAGGCGCGGATCGGCGAGGATGGCGGCGAGCGGCAGGCCGGCGATGCTCGTGACGATGGTGCGGCGGGCGAGTGCGGTCATGATTCTTGCTCCTCTCCGTGACGGTCGTTGGCGCCAGTTTCGACAGCAGGCACGCAGCACGCAAATGACAGTTGCGTGTTCGCGGTTACGCAGCGGAAACCGCGGATGCCGACACCCACTCGCTGCGGACATCGGGGTCGGGCTCGCCCGGCAGATGTCGCGCGCGGCGGCGATCGATCTCGCCTTGGTCGGCGAGCCGCGCCAACGCCCACACGGCGGCGCCGCGCACCAGCGGCGATGAGTCGTCGAGCAGGCGTTCGATCACGGGCACCGCGC
>JBGPEQ010000545.1:0-3229 GCA_041482855.1 Dongiaceae bacterium
CCGAGCTTGCGCTCCACCTCTTCCGGCCAGCGCCGCGTCACGATTGCCTTCAGTTTCGCCATGGTTCGTTTCTCCCAGTTCTGAGTTTCGTCTGTTTCCTCGACATCGCCGCGGCCGGCTTGCCGGCCAGCGACAGGAATTTCTCCGCTATTTCGTTTTGCTCGCCGCGACCTTCCTCGATCCCTTCGCCTCCGCGACGATCCAGTCGCGGAACAGCTTCGCCGGTTTGCTCAAGGGCGCATCGAGCGGCACCAGCAGATAGAAGCCGCGGGTCGAGCGCAGCGTTGCGCTGATCGGGCGCACGAGCGCGCCGCGAATGATGAAATCCTCGGCCAGCCGCTGGCCGCCGAGCGCCACGCCCTGGCCGTCGATCGCGGCTTGGATCAGCACGAGATAGTTGTCGAACTCGAGCCCCTTCTTCGTCGGCTTCCAGGGCACGCCGAGTTCGCGCAGCCAGGCCTCCCAGGTCACCCAGTTGCGGTCGTACTCCACGAGATGCAGCAGCACCTCGTCGAGCAGTTCGCGCGGCTTGCGCAGCGGCGAACGCCCCTTGAGATAGCTCGGCGCGCACACCGGAAAGACCTCGTTATCCAGCAAGTGAATCGCCTCGACGCCCGGCCAGCGGCCGGAGCCGTAGCGCACCGCGAGATCGATGCCGGCGGCGGCGAGGTTGGTGACCGGCCCCGAGGCCACCACCTTCAGCTCGACGTCCGGATTGACGGCGCGGAACTTGTGGATATGCGCCATCAGCCAGTAGGAGGCGAAGGTGACGCTGGTGGCGACGGTGATATCGGCCCTCGGCCCGACGCGGCGGATGTCCGCGACCGTGTTGGCGATGTGCTCCAGGCTCATGGTCACCGATTTGTAGAGATGCAGACCCGGCGGCGTCAGCTTCAGCGCGCGCGGGATGCGCTGGAACAACGAGGTGCCCAGATGGTCTTCCAGAATCTGAATCTGCCGGCTGACGGCGGCCTGCGTGACGCTCAGCTCCTGCGCCGCGCGCGTGAAATTGAGATGGCGCGCGGCCGCCTCGAACACCACGAGGCTGTTGGCGGGCGGCAGTTTGGCGCGCAGGCTGACCATCAGTAAAACTCATGCATCCGATGAGAATTAGTGCAATTCACATAGCCTATTCACCGTGATCCAATAGTCAAGCTCATAGATGAGAAAGCGCCGGACAGCCCGCCCAGCGGAGCGCCGGACAGAGGAACGCGTTCCTAGAGAGACGCGGCCGCCCCGTCAGCGAAGGAGGACCACGATGTCAGGACGCAACGCACTCTTCATTCCCGGACCGACCAACATGCCGGACGCCGTCCGCCTGGCCATGGACATCCCGCTCGAGGACCAGCGGGCGCCGGACTTTCCCGCCTTCACGCTCGGCCTGTTCCAGGACTTGAAGAAGATCTTCAAGACGCGCAACGGGCAGGTCTTCCTCTTCCCGGCCTCCGGCACCGGCGGCTGGGAGGCGGCGATCACCAACACGCTCTCTCCCGGCGACAAGGTTCTGGCCTCGCGCATCGGGCAGTTCTCCCATCTGTGGATCGATCTCTGTCAGCGCCACGGCCTCGACACCGAAGTGCTGGACGTCGAGTGGGGCGAGGGCACGCCGGTCGAGCGCTACGCCGAACGGCTGGCCGCCGATCACGCGCATGAGATCAAGGCGGTGCTGGTCTGCCACAACGAGACGGCGACCGGGGTGACCTCCGACGTAGCGGCCATCCGCAAGGCCATGGATGCAGTCGGCCATCCCGCACTGCTCTATGTCGATGGGGTCAGCTCGGTCGCCTGCATCGATTTCCGCATGGACGAGTGGGGCGTGGATCTCGCGATCTCCGGTTCGCAGAAGGGCTTCATGCTGCCGACCGGCCTCGCCATCGTCGCCGCCAGCCCGAAGGCGCTCGCGGCGACCAAGACGGCGAAATGCCCGCGCTGCTTCTTCGACTTCGCCGACATGATCCGCACCAACAAGGACGGCTATTTCCCCTACACGCCCGCCACCACCCTGCTGCGCGGCCTGCGCGCCTCCATCGACATGCTGCTGGCCGAGGGGCTGGACACCGTATTCGCCAGGCATCACCGGCTGGCCGAGGGCGTGCGCCAAGCGGTGTCAGCCTGGGGCCTCACGCTCTGCGCCAAGCAGCCGCGCTGGTACTCCGACACGGTGAGCGCCATCCGCGTGCCCGAGGGCTGCGACGGCAACGAGGTCGTGAAGCAGGCCTACCAGCGCTACAACCTCTCGCTCGGCGTCGGCCTCTCGAAGGTGGCAGGCAAGGTCTTCCGCATCGGCCATCTCGGCAGCCTCAACGAGCTGATGGTCCTGACCGCGCTCGCCGGGTCCGAGATGGCCATGCGCGATGCCGGCATCCCCGTGCCGCTCGGGAGCGGCGTCGCCGCGGCGCAGGCGCATTTCCTTACCACCAAGCGCCCGTCCGAACTCGCGCGCGCGGCGGCCTAGGGGACAACCATGGACATCCACGAATACCAGGCCAAGGAGATCCTCTCCGAGTTCGGCGTGCCCGTGCCGCGCGGCGGCCTCGCCTACAGCCCGGAGCAGGCCGCCTATCGCGCCCGCGAGATCGGTGGCGAGCGCTGGGTGGTGAAGGCGCAGATCCATGCCGGCGGCCGCGGCAAGGCCGGCGGCATCAAGCTCTGCCGCGACGAGCACCAGGTGTGGGACGCCGCCGACGAGCTCTTGGGCAAGCGCCTCGTCACGCATCAGACGGGACCGCGCGGCAAGGTCGTCTACCGACTCTATGTCGAGGCGGCCAGCGAGATCGCCAAGGAATTCTATCTCGGCCTCGTGCTCGACCGGAAGAGCGAGCGGCTCATGGTCGTGGCCTCCTCGGCCGGCGGCATGGAGATCGAGGACATCAGCCACGAGCGGCCGGAGACGCTGATCCGCCTCAGCGTCGATCCCGCCGTCGGCATGCAGCCCTTCCAGGCCCGCGAGCTCGCGTTCGATCTCGGCTTCGAAGCCAAGCAGGTGGCCAAGGTGGTTGAGACCCTGCTCGGCTGCTACCGCGCCTTCCGAGAGCTGGATGCCACCATGGTGGAGATCAACCCGCTGGTGCTGACCGCCGACGGCCAGCTGCTCGCCCTCGACGCCAAGATGAGCTTCGACGACAACGCCCTCTTCCGCCGCCCCCACATCTCGGAGCTGCGCGATAAGTCGCAGGAAGACCCGCGCGAGACCCGCGCCACCGATCGCGGCCTCAGTTACGTCGGCCTC
>JBGPEQ010000546.1:0-3207 GCA_041482855.1 Dongiaceae bacterium
AGCACGCCGAACCAGATGATGTCGATGCCGAGCGTCTCCGCGGCTGGCTTGAGCAGCGGCACGACGATGAAGGCCAGCTCGAAGAAATCGAGAAAGAAGGCGAGCACAAACACGAGCGCGTTGACCACCAGCAGGAAGCCGATCTGCCCGCCCGGCAGGCTGATCAGGAGGTTCTCCACCCAGACGTGCCCGTCGACGCCATAGAAGGTCAGGGAGAAGACGCGCGCCCCGATCAGGATGAACAACACGAAGGCCGAAAGCTTGGCCGTCGAATCCAGGGCCTGCCGCACCATCGTGAAAGTGAGCCGGCGCTTGGCCATGGCCAGCAGCATGGCGCCGCAAGCGCCCATGGCGCCGCCTTCGGTCGGCGTCGCCAGGCCGACGAAGATCGTGCCGAGCACGAGAAAGATCAGGGCGAGCGGCGGAATCAGCACGATGATGAACTGCTGCGCCAGCCGTGAGAGCAGGCCGAGCTTCAGATAGTGATTGGCGAGCGCGGCCGCATAGGCGACGAGAACGCCCCCGAAGAAGCCGGCCATCCCCGATCCCTGCACCTGGTCGGCAAGCACGAAATAGATGCCATAGCCGAGGACGCCGCAGACGGCCGCGGTGATGAGCAGGGAGATGATTCCCGGACCCAGCGTCCGCGACTCCACCGGCAGCGCCGGCGCCGCCTTCGGACGGATGACGGTCATGATGAGCACGTAGACAGCGTAGAGCCCGGCCAGCACCAGGCCGGGAATCAACGCGCCCTTGTACATGTCGCCGACGGAGCGGCCGAGCTGGTCGGCCATGATGATGAGAACGAGGCTCGGCGGGATGATCTGGGCGAGCGTGCCCGATGCGGCGATCACACCGGTGGCGAGGCGACGATCGTAGCCGTAGCGCAGCATGATCGGCAGGGAGATCAGGCCCATGGCGATGACCGAGGCGGCGACGACGCCGGTCGTCGCCGCGAGCAGCGCGCCCACGAAGACGACGGCGTAGGCGAGGCCGCCGCGCACCGGCCCGAACAACTGACCGACGGTATCCAGCAGATCCTCGGCCATGCCGGATCGTTCGAGAATCAGTCCCATGTAGGTGAAGAACGGAATGGCGAGCAGCGTGTCATTCGACAGGATGCCCCACATGCGTTGGGGGAGCAGATGGAAGAGATCCGTGTCGAGGAGCCCGAGAGAAATGCCGACCAGGCCGAAGCTCAGGCCGACAAATGCCAGCGAAAACGCGACGGGATAGCCAAGAAGGAGAATGATCACGAGCGCCGCGAACATGATCGGCGCCATGTTGTCGTGTAGAAGTTGGATCATGACGCCGTTCCCCCTTCTCCGGCCCGTCTATTCGACGTGCGCGTGGTGCGCGTCCTGGCGGGCATGGGGATCCGGAATGATTCCCCGCATGACGGCGATGCGCTTGATCAGTTCGGAGATGGCCTGGAAGAACAGCAGCACGAAGCCCGACAGCAGGATGAACCGGGCCGGCCAGATGATGAGCCCGCCCGCACTGGCGGAAATCTCGCCGGACTGGATGCCCTCGATCACCCAGGGGACCATGCGCCAGATCATGACGATCGTGAGCGGCAGGAGAAAAAAGACGTGGCCGATCACATCGATCCAATTGCGGCCGCGCGCCGGCAGCATGTTGGACAGGATGTCGATGCGGATGTGCTCGTTGCGCTGCAGGGTGTAGGCCGACGCCAGCATGAAGACGGCGCCGAACAGATACCACTGCAGTTCCAGCCAGGCATTCGAGCTGATGTCGAACAGCTTGCGGACGATCGCGTTGCCCGCGCTCACGAGCACGGCCGCCAGGACCAGCCAATAGACCCAGCGGCCGACGAAGGCGGTCACGGAGTCGATGCCGCGACTCAAGGACAGAAGCGCTCCCATGGTTCTCCCCTTGCAAGACCCGCGCCGCCCTCGGTTTTTTGTGGGGTCAGAGTGTCGCGGGCCAAGTCTCCAACTATGCGTTGCCGGTCAGGGCAACGAGAAAGCCCTCATGCCTGCCGTTCACCGCCTGGCATTGCCGGTGAACGGGGCATGAGGGCCTCCTCTGCGAGCTTGCGTTGGCAGAATCGCCGCGGCCGCTACAAGGCCTTCTTGCGCTGCTGGCCCATCATGAAGGTGTCGAACGTGTATTCGGACAGCTGGAACCACAGATACTCGTCCGCCCGGAACGCCACCATGGAGTCGTGCACTTTCTTGAAGGCGGCATTGGTGGCCGAGATTTCCGCGTAGGTTTCCTTGGCCGCGTTGAAGCAGGCTTCGAGAATTTCCGGCGAGAACGGCCTGAACTTTGCCCCGGCCGCAGCCAGCCGCTTCATGGCCGCCGGATTGAGGAAATCGTACTTTGCCTGCATGTCGCAGTTGGCGGCCTGCGCGGCCGCAGTGACGATCGCCTTGTAGCTCGCCGGCAGCTCCGCCCATTTCGCCGGTTGAATCATGACGTGCAGCATGGCGCTGCCTTCCCACCAGCCGGGATAGAAGTAGTGCGGCGCCACCTTGTAGAATCCGAGCTTCTCGTCGTCATAGGGGCCGACCCACTCGGCGGCGTCGATCGTGCCCTTCTCGAGTGAGGGATAGATATCGCCGCCGGCGATCTGCTGCGGCACCACGCCGAGCTTGGAGATCACCTTGCCGCCGAAACCGCCGATGCGCATCTTCACGCCCTGGAGATCGGCGACGGTCTTGATGTCCTTGCGGAACCAGCCGCCCATCTGCGCGCCCGTATTGCCGGCGGGCAAGGCATAGAGGTTGTGGGTGGCGTAGAACTCATTCATCAGATCCATGCCGCCGCCGTAGTACATCCAGGCACTCTGCATGCGACTGTTGAGGCCGAACGGAACGGCCGTGCCGAAGGCGAAGGTCGGGTCCTTGCCCCAGTAGTAGTAGCTGGCCGTGTGGCACATCTCGACCGCGCCGTTGCTCACGACATTGGCGGCCTCCAGGCCAGGAGCCAACTCGCCGGCGGCGAACACCTGAATCTGGAATTTCTGGTCGGTCGCGTCGGAGACGTATTTCGCGAAGATCTCGGCGCCGCCGTAGATCGTGTCGAGGCTCTTCGGAAAGCTCGAGGTCAGGCGCCACTTCAGTTCCGGCTGCGACTGCGCAATTGCCGGCGCCGCGATCGGCGCGGTCGCCAAGCCGAGAGCGGCGGACTTGAGGAACAGACGTCGTTTCATCGGCAGTGTCTCCCTTCGCTGGCCGGACG
>JBGPEQ010000547.1:0-3206 GCA_041482855.1 Dongiaceae bacterium
GACAGCGGGACCCGTACGTCGGGGAATTCTATCGGACGGAGTATCGCCTCAACCACCGCGTCAAGACGTATCGCAAGCCCTACATCGCGCTCGTCGATGGCATCGTCATGGGCGGCGGCGTCGGGCTGTCGGTGCACGGATCGCATCGCGTCGTCAGCGAGCGCTGCCAGTTCGCCATGCCGGAGACGGGCATCGGCTTCTTTCCGGACGTCGGCGGCAGCTGGTTCCTGTCGCGCTGCCCCGGCGGGCTCGGCACCTATCTCGGCTTGACCGGCGCGCGCATCGGCGCCGCCGACATGCTCTATTGCGGACTGGCGACACACTACGTGGCGAGCGATGATCTTGCGCACATAGCAGGTGGGCTGGAGCGCATGACTTGGAAGGGCGATCATGGCGGCGTCGTCACCGCTCTGCTCGATCGCATGGCCGGAGATCCGGGAGCGCCGCCGTTGGCTGGTCATCGTGAGGCAATCGATCGCTGTTTTGCCGGAGACACTATTGAAGAGGTCCTGTCGCGGCTCGCGATCGAGAAGACGGCTTGGGCAGACCAGACGATCGCAGTTCTGGAGCGCAAGTCGCCGACCAGTCTCAAGGTGACCTTGCGACAGCTGCGCCTCGGCGGCAGGCTGAGCGACTTCGCCGCGGCCATGCGCATGGAATACCGCATGGCCCTGCACACCCTGGCGGAGCGGGATTTCTACGAGGGCGTGCGGGCGGCGGTCATCGACAAAGACCAGGCGCCGCAGTGGCGGCCGTCGATGCTGGCAGACGTATCCGACGAGGCGGTCGCGCGCTATTTCGAGCCTGCGAGCGAGCCCGACCTCGAACTCAGGGCAGACTCGGGGAATACGGGAGCATGACATGGCGAGGATCGGATTCATCGGACTAGGAAACATGGGGCTGCCGATGGCGCGCAATCTGGTCGCGGCCGGCCACGAAGTGTGCGCGTTCGATACCCAGGCGCCCGCGGTGGAGAGAGCGGTGGCGGCCGGTGCGGCGGCTGCCGCCGATTTCGGCGCGGTCGTGGCCGGAGCTGCTGCGGTCATCACGATGTTGCCGGCCGGCCAGCAGGTGCGGGAGGTGTATCTGGGACCGCGCGGCATCATCGGCAAGGCCGAACAGGGCACGCTTCTCATCGACTGCTCGACCATCGATGTCGAGACGGCGCGGGCCGTCCATGGAACGGCCGCCGCGGCCGGCTTCGATATGCTGGACGCCCCGGTGTCCGGCGGGGTGGCGGGCGCGGAGGCGGCAACTCTCACCTTTATGGTGGGCGGGAGCGGCAAGGCCTTCGCCGCCGCACGGCCCGTTCTCGAAAAGATGGGGAAAGCGGTGATCCATGCGGGCGGGCCGGGGAATGGGCAGGCGGCCAAGATCTGCAATAACCTGATACTCGGCATTTCCATGATCGGCGTGTGCGAGGCGTTCGCTCTGGCCGACCGGCTCGGGCTGCCGGCGCAGACGCTGTTCGATATCAGCAGCAAGTCGTCGGGCCAGTGCTGGTCGATGACCTCCTACTGCCCGGTGCCCGGGCCGGTGCCGACCTCTCCGGCCAATCGCGACTACCGGCCCGGCTTCGCGGCGGCCATGATGCTCAAGGACCTCCGGCTGGCGGAAGCGGCCGCCGACTCGGCCGGGGCCACCGTCGCCCTCGGCCACGAGGCCGCGCGTCTTTACCATAAGTTCGTCGTCGGCGGTCACGGGAACCTCGATTTCTCCAGCATTATCAAGCTATTTCAGGAATCCCCCGATGCCGGCGCGGAAAAATTCTTACCACCGTCAACGGAAAATTAAGAATACAGAGGTTAACGTGGCTAAATTGCATCGCTTTCGGCGGGAGTTCTGCTGTGAAAAAGGACTATCTTGAGACTATCGCGTTGGTGGAGCGGCTGCACCGGGAGTGCCTCGAGGTCATTCGCGCCGACCTCGATCGGCTGGGCATCCGCGATTTGAACAACGTTCAAGCGCTTATTCTTTTCAACATTGGCGCCGACGAGCTGACGGTCGGCGAGTTGACCAACCGGGGCTATTACCTCGGCTCCAACGTCTCCTACAACGTCAAGAAGATGGTGGAGAACGGCTATCTCATTCAGGAGCGTTCGCTGCATGACCGCCGGGCCGTGAACGTCCGGTTGTCGCAGAAGGGCCTGGATGTCTGCGAGCGCATGCATACGATGTTCGAGCGCCATGCGCAGACGCTCTCCTCCGGCATCATCACGATCGAAGAGCTCCACGGCGCCAACATCCTGCTGCGGCGCATCGAGCGCTTCTGGGCCAACAGCATCGACTATTCCTCTCGCAATATGGTCGAGACCATCACGACTGCTGCCTGAGACTTCCTGAGGGGGACTACGTCTGGGGGGCTGCTGGCGGCGGCGTGTGCGCGATGAACAAGCGCGACCGCCGCCGCCACGCCGCTTTTCTCGCCGTCCAATTCTGATTCCCAGGCCCGGCTTGTCCGCGAGGACGAAGCGGGCCTGTCCCTTGTCTTCCGGGGCCTCCGCTGGTACACGGCGCGGCCGCAGCCAGACCGGAGACAAGCCATGACCATCGCCAACTTTTCCATGAGCCCGACGACCCGGCTGGTGTTCGGCGTCGACCGCGTCGAGAAGCTCGGCGCCGACGTGACGGGCGTTGCGGGCGAGGGCGCCAGCGTGCTGCTGGTGGCCGATCCCGGGCTGCCTGAGATCGCCGAGCGGATCGAGGGCATCCTCAGGAAGGCGGGGCATAGGGTCGGGCTGTTCAACGATGTGCGCAGCGATCCGCTGGGCGCGCAGGTGGATGGGGCGGCGGCCAAGGCGCGCGCGCTCGATGCCGCCTGCGTGGTGGGCGTGGGCGGCGGGTCGACCATGGACGTGTCGAAGTTCGCCGCCGCGCTCGCCCGCACGGACAAGCCGGCCGACCACTACGAGCTGGCGAAGAACCCGCTGCCGAAGAACGGCCTCAAGAAGATCTGCATTCCCACGACGGCGGGCACCGGCTCGGAGACCACGCGCGTCTCGGTCTTCACCAACGGCAAGGACGAGAAGATGTGGGCCTGGGGCGAGGAGCTCAGGGCCGACCTGGCGCTGCTCGATCCGCGGCTCACGGTGGGGTTGCCGGCGCACCTGACGGCGGCGACGGGAGTGGATGCGCTCGTCCACGCCATCGAGGCTTGCACCATACGACGCGCCAACCTGCTCAACGACGCTATCTGCTATCAGGCC
>JBGPEQ010000548.1:0-3197 GCA_041482855.1 Dongiaceae bacterium
CACGTCTTAGGCGCGCGTCTCCTGCTGCTTGTGCTTGCCGTGCTGGCGCTCGGAGACGGCTCGAAAGGCAGTCGTCGAGGGCTGGCCGCCGTCATGGCCGGGCTGGGGCTGATCCTGCACACCTGGTCGACACACGCCGCGGCGGCGGTGGGCGTCGATCGGTCGATATTGCTGGGCGCCGAGTCCCTGCATCTGCTGGCGGCCGGGGCCTGGCTCGGTTCGCTGGCGCCGCTGTTCGTCGCGATCGGCGCGCTTGCGCCCGACCAGGGCGCCCGCGCGGCGCGACGCTTTTCGCCGCTGGGAATGCTGTGCGTCGCGATCCTCGCCGGGGCCGCGCTGGCTCAGGGCTGGATGCTGATCGGCGGACTGCCCGCCCTGGTCGGCACCGACTACGGCCGGGTGGCCCTGGCCAAGCTCGCGCTCCTGCTCGTCCTGCTGGCGCTCGCCGCCGCCAACCGGTTCCGCTACGCGCCGGCCATGCATGGTCCCGTGGGTGCGGACGCCAAGCGCGGGCTGCGGCGCAGCATCGCCGTGGAGACGGCCATCGGCCTCGCTGCCGTGCTCGCCGCGTCGTTGCTGGCCGACCTGCCGCCGGCGCTGCACCAGCAGCCCGGCTGGCCCTTCGGCGGCAGCTAAGCGTCCGTATTGTCGCGCTGGGTTCCTAGTGCGCGTAGGGGCCGAACACCAGACGGATGCGTTCGGAAGTCCAGGGCACCGTGCGATCGGATTCGACGGCATGCGAATTGCCGGACCCCACATCGAGGGCGGGCATTCTGACGATATAGGCCGATCCGCCGCCACCGTCGGCGAGCGCATCGAGCTGCGCGTCGGGATCGGCAAACCTGGGGCTGCCGTCCGCGTTGGTGCTGTCGTCGATCTGAGTGTCGAAGGCCCGTGCCATCGGTGCGTTTGCAAGCCCGAGGGCCAATGCCGCAGCGAATCCCAACAGCAGATATCGCATCTCAGCCTCCAATGCGGATGTGGAGTCCAAATCCTCGGACATACAACCACAGCCGCGCGGGCGACGGCGACCAAATAGCGCTCTTGCGTCGATCGGACGCACGGCGATGCATCGCATGTCCGTTAGGGCGCTTCCGCGGTGGCTTTCTTCAGATAGGCGATGAGGTCGGCGCGCTCCCGGGCGTCGGGGATGCCGGCGAAGGGCATCTTGGTGCCCGGGATGAACTTGCGCGGCGCGGTCAGGAACCGGTCGAGGGTGGTCTCGCCCCAGACGACGCCGGAGGCGCGCATGGCGTCGGAGTAGTTATAGTAGTCGAGGCTGCCGGCGTGGCGGCCGAACAGCCCGGCGTGCCGCGGGCCGACGCGGTTGGCGTCGATGGAATGGCAGCCCTGGCAGCGGCGATAGATCTGTTCGCCGCGCGTGGGGTCGCCCTCGGCGCCGAGGGCAGGCGAGCGCGGCATCAGCATGAGCAGGACTGCCGCGAGAGCAGTCAGATCGAATTTCATTGCGGTCTCATCGAATGGAGGCAGCCGCGGGCCGCCTTGCAGGAGGTTCCTGCCTGCAAGGCGGCGACCGTCAGAACCCGCCGGAGAGAAACGCGGGCCGGCGATGGCTACATGATGAACGCGTTCTCGATCGGGGCCTCGCCGAGCGCGCTCTTGAGGATGGCGACGTGCTGCGCCTCCACGCCCATGATGCTGGCGGCGGCCTTGGCGAGATCGCGATTCTCGAAGCCGGGGATGGTGCTGAGATAGGCGCTGGCCGCCCCCATCTCCAGGCCGAGGGCGAAGCGCAGTACGTCGGCCTGGTTCTTCAGCTTCTCGACCGGGAACTTGTGCTTCATGTCGGCGACGGCCGCGCCGCCGAGTTGGCCGATGGTCTTGGCGAGGATGTCGCGATGCTGCTTGTGGTCGCTCTGAAAGCCGACGGCGACCTTCAGCACGTCGTTCTTCAGGAGGCCACTCTCGGCGCCAACCTGATAAGCGGCGATGGCCTCGTGCTCGAGGCCGAGGGCGACGTTGAGGGTGTCGATATCGGCCGACATCGTGGCGGCGTTCGCGCGCCGCAAACCCACGCTGCTGCCGATGCCGGTCAACAGGGTCAGGGTGGCGCCGGACAGCGCCAGGCGGGCGCCGCGCGTGAACAGCCCGCGCCGATCGATCGCGATGTTGGCTTCGGGCAACAACATTCCTTCAGACATGACGGTCTGTCTCCTCCAAACGGTTGCTATGGACACGCGCCATCGAATGAGTATGACGCGCCGGTGGGAACGCACTTGCGCGGACGCGATGCCGGGCCAGCGGTCCCACTGCGAACCTTACGGAGCGACGCTCGATCCGGATGCCCGGTCACGCACTCGTGATGCAGCGGCGGCGATCCGGCGCGCAGGGCGCAGGCGCGCCAGAGGACGCCGCCCGCGGACTTGACAGGCGCGACGGCGGTCATCCACGATGCGCGTGACGATGGTCCCCGGAATCGGGGAGAGATAGGGAATGCCGTGCGGCCGACTCGTCGGCCAAACCGGCGGCTGCCCCCGCAACTGTAGGCGGATAGTCCGACATCGACGCGGCCACTGGGCGACCGGGAAGGCCAGATTTCGGGCGACGACCCGCGAGCCAGGAAACCTGCCATCGCCGCACGAATACCCATGCTTGGGCGGGGTGCCCCAACGGAGGCTGTCAGGTTGCTGAATTCCCCCACTCACACGGAAGTCCGCGGTCCGATCCGGCCGCCGTCTCGCCCGCTCTGATATCGAGTCGAGCATCCCCGCGCTTGCCATCACGCTTAAATGAAAGAGGAAGACGATGCAGACCAAATCATTCGAGACCGCTCATGCCGGCACCGCCATCGGCACGCGCGCCGGCACCGCAGTTCCAGCGCTGCTCGCGGCCCTGCTCGGCCTGTTCCTGTTGTGGGGCGTGGGGTTCTCCCACGTCAGCGCGTTCCACAATGCCGCACATGATACCCGTCATTCGAACGCGTTCCCGTGCCACTAGAGGGGCGCGTCATGACCTTGTTCCGCAACATCGTCTTTGCGGCGGCGTTGGCCGGCCTCATCGCCGGTGCGTTCGTGACGATCGTTCACAGGATCGGCACGGTGCCGATCATCCTGAAGGCTGAAACCTACGAGAAGGCCGCCGAAGCCAGCACCGCTCCGGCGACCACCACAGATGCCGCAACGACGGAGCATCACCACGATGCCGAGGCCTGGGGGCCCACGGACGGCTTCGAGCGG
>JBGPEQ010000549.1:0-3173 GCA_041482855.1 Dongiaceae bacterium
CATCGGCAAGGGCGACCAGTTCAAGCCGGAGTTCCTGAAGCTCAGCCCCAACAACAAGATCCCGGCCATTGTCGATAGCGACGGCCCCGGCGGCAAGCCCTATGGCATGATGGAGTCGGGCGCGATCCTGATGTATCTCGCGGACAAGACCGGCAAGCTCTGGCCCAAGGAGACGCGCGCCCGCTACGACGTCGCCCAATGGCTGTTCTTCCAGATGGCCCACATCGGCCCCATGCTCGGCCAGGCCCACCACTTCCGCATGTACGCGCCCGAGCAGATCCCCTACGCCGTCGACCGCTACACCAAGGAGGCCAAGCGCCTCTACGGTGTCCTCGACCGCCAGCTGAAGGACCACGCCTATCTCGCCGGCGACTACTCGATCGCCGACATCGCCACCTGGCCCTGGCTGCGCCGGCCGGAGCGCCAGGGCGTCGACCGCGCCGACTATCCGAACGTGCAGCGCTGGTTCGACGCCATCGCAGTGCGGCCGGCGGTGGAGCGCGGCCTCGCCGTCTTCGCCGACAAGGTCCGTAACGCACCGATGGACGCCAAGGCGAAGGAGATCCTGTTCGGCGCCACCCAATTCCAGCAGCACTGACAATCGTGACCGACCGCGCCGATCTCGACATCGCCACCCGCGTGGCCCAGGCGCTCGGCGCCATCGACCAGGCCACCGGCGCGCTGGTGCCGCCCGTGCACAGTTCCACGACCTATGTGCGCGACCGCGACTACAAGTTGCCGGGTCCCTGGAGCTACGGCCGCCCGCACAACCCGACCGTGGAGGCCACCGAGGCCGTCCTGGCCTCGATCGAGGGCGGCGCCGGCGCCTTGCTGTTCGCCTCCGGCACGGCCGCATTCACGAGCGTGTTCCAGGCCCTCAAGCCCGGCGACCATGTGGTGGCGCCCAAGGAGATGTACTGGGCGCTGCGCACATGGCTGCTCGAGCTGCTGCAGCCCTGGGGCGTCGCCGTCGACCTCGTGGACATGACGGACTTGCACGCGCTCGCGGCAGCCATGCGGCCCGGGCAGACACGGGTGGTGTGGATCGAAACGCCGGCCAACCCGAGCTGGCTGGTCACGGACATCGCCGCCGTCGCCGACATCGCCCATCGGGCCGGCGCCGTGCTGGGCGTCGACAGCACCTCCGCGACGCCCGTGCTGACCCGGCCCATCGAGCACGGCGCCGACATCGTCATGCATTCCGCGACCAAGTACCTCAACGGCCACAGCGACGTGCTCGCCGGCGCCCTCATTGCTGCGCGCGACGACGCCTTCTGGCAGCGCATCGTCCGCCTGCGCTGGGCCTACGGCGCCATTCTCGGCGGCTTCGAGGCCTGGCTCCTGCTGCGCGGCCTGCGCACCCTGGTGCTCCGCGTGCGCCAAGCCAGCCGCGGTGCCCAGGCCATCGCCGAGCACTGCCTCGGCCATCCCCAGGTGGCGCAAGTGCTCTATCCCGGCCTCGGCAACGATCCCGGCCATGCCGTGGCCAGGCGCCAGATGTCCGGCGGCTTCGGCGGCATGCTCTCGATCCGCGTCCAAGGCGGTCGCGAGGCGGCGCTGGCGGTGGCGGGAAGGTTGCAGCTGTTCGCCCGCGCCACCTCGCTCGGCGGCGTCGAGAGCCTGGTGGAGCATCGCGCCAGCATCGAGGGGCCGGATAGTCCGGTGCCGCCTGACTTGCTGCGCTTGTCCGTGGGAATCGAAGAGGTCGCCGACCTGATCGCGGATCTCGATCAGGCCCTCGCCCGGCGTTAGGGCGTCATGGGATGGGTGGTGTGTTCAACAGCGGCCGGCCGTGCGGGCGGCCAAGCCCACTGTATCAAGCCTCGGCGGCGTGAATGCCGTTCAGAGGCTGGGAGAGGCGGCGGCGCCGAAGCCGGCGGCCGGCGCTGGTGCAATCACCCGCTTCGCGGCCATCATGGCGACCAACTCGCGACGGGCATTTTCAAGACAGGCTTTCTCGCGCGCATCTTCGCGATCGAATACATCAAGGCAAGACAACTTGATCTCGACGAGATCGACCAGCGTCTCGATCGAGCGTTTCGACAATGACGACATTTGGACCTCCCACAACTCCATCCTGCGGTGAATATTCGGCCCCCATTCATTAAAAACGGGTCAACATGGTTTTCACCGCCGTTACCAAATCGGGGCCATGGTGAACGCATAAATTGACAAGCGCCGGAGCGGCCCGTAGAAGGTCGGGCACGCATACGCCGTGGCGATAGCCGCTCATGCGGAGGGGTGGCCGAGTGGCTGAAGGCGGCGGTTTGCTAAACCGTTATAGGGCCCTAAAGCCCTATCGGGGGTTCGAATCCCCCTCCCTCCGCCAGTCTCTTCCAGTAGCGTCGTCTGCTGGAGCTAAACCGAATCAACGGGTCGACCCTCTCTTCTCAGACAGAAGATGAGAGTCGACCCGAATTGTTAGGGTTAATGCGACCTTGCTGCACGAGGTTTTGACTCGCTGCGCGCATCGTCATTTCAATCGCAGTTTCTGCGCTTCGGACACATTCCGATGCATCGCACTGCCCGATGTGTGCAGGCCAATGAGGGGCGCAGAAATGCCGCAGGGCGTACACGTCTTAAGACATGCTGCGAAGCGGATTTCTGCATGCGTCAACTTGTCGCGGCAAGCTCTTAGTAGCCCATTGCGCCGCCGTCCATGCGCGGTTCGGAGCCGCCGGTGAGCACGCCACTCTGCCAGTCGATCCAGATGGCCTGGCCGCCGCCGAACGGCTCCGGCGACAGCTCCACGCGGTGGCCGCGGGCCGCCAGGCCGAACGCGGATTCCTGGGGCACGCCGCGTTCGACTTGCACGGCGCCGCCCGCATAGAAGACGCGCGCGAGGTCGAGCGCCTCCTGAAGGTCGCAGCCGAAGTCGAGGATATTGGTGAGCAAATGCGTATGGCCGAAGGGCTGGTAGTCGCCGCCCATGACGCCGTAGGGCATGACGGCGCGGCCGTCCTTCATCGCCATGCCCGGCATGATCGTGTGGAGCGGCCGCTTGCCCGGCGCGATGCAGTTGGGATGGCCGGGGTCGATGCGAAAGCCGGCGCCGCGGTTCTGCAGCACGATGCCGGTATTGGGCGTAACGATGCCGCTGCCGAAGCCGTGATAGACGGAGTTGATGAAGCTCACGGCGTTGCGGTCGCGGTCGACGACGCAGAAATAGACCG
>JBGPEQ010000550.1:0-3167 GCA_041482855.1 Dongiaceae bacterium
AAACATCAGCGAGCCCTCCATCAGGGGCTCCAGCAAACAGGAGTCGCCCCATGATAACGTCCCCGAGTGTCGCGCCCGTGCAGAGTCATGCCGAATACGAGCGCTTGATCGCCCGCGCCAAGCAGGTGCGGCCTGCGACCACAATCGTCGTCCATCCCTGCGACGAGACCTCGTTGCGCGGTGCTGCGGAGGCCGCCGCCGCCGGGATCATCGTCCCGATCCTGGTCGGGCCGGCGGTAAAGATCATCGCAGCGGCGCGTCAGCACCAGGTCGATATATCTTGCTTCGAGATCGTCGACGTGGCGCACAGTGAAGATGCGGCGACGCGCGGCGTCCAGCTGATCCACGAAGCCAAGGGCGAGCTCCTGATGAAGGGCAGCCTGCACACCGACGAGCTGATGCGGGCGGTCACGGCATCGGCGACCGGGCTGCGCACGGCGCGGCGGATCAGCCACGTCTTCATAATGGATGTGCCGACCTATCCGGAGCCGCTGTTCATCACCGACGCGGCGATCAACATCTTTCCCGATCTCGATGCCAAGCGCGACATCATCCAGAACGCGATCGATTTATTCACCGATGTGGGTCTTGGCACGCCGCGGGTCGCCATTCTCTCGGCCGTCGAGACCGTCACCTCGAAGATTCCCTCGACCATCGACGCGGCGGCCTTGTGCAAGATGGCCGAGCGCGGCCAGATCACCGGCGGCATTCTGGACGGGCCGCTCGCCTTCGACAACGCGATCGATGCCGAAGCGGCGAAAATCAAGGGCATCGAATCGCCGGTCGCCGGCCGCGCCCAGATCCTGGTCGTTCCCGACCTCGAAGCCGGCAACATGCTGGCCAAGAACCTCTCCTTCCTGGCCCAGGCTGACGCGGCCGGAATTGTGCTCGGCGCGCGCGTCCCGATCATCCTGACCTCGCGCGCGGATTCCGTGCGCACCCGAATGGCGTCTTGCGCGGTAGCGGTGCTCTACGCCGACGCCCGGCGGCGCGCGGCGATCTTACTGGCTGCGTGAGCATCATGGACACAATCCTGGTGGTCAATGCCGGCTCGTCGAGCCTCAAATTCCAGGTGTTCGCGCTCGCGGACGCCGGCGACCCAACACGCCTGCTGAAAGGGCAGATGGACGGCATCGGCACGCGGCCGCGGCTGCGCGCCGAGGCAGCGGATTCGCAACGCTTGGTCGACCGCATCTACGCGCAGCATGAGGTGAAGGATGTGCCGGCGGCGATTGCGGTTGCCGGCGCCTGGCTGCGCGAGACTCAGGCCGTCGATTTGGTTGCCGCCGGGCATCGTGTCGTCCATGGCGGCCCCGACTACGACCGTCCGCTGCTGATCGACGATCAGGTGCTGGCGCGTCTGGAACGCTATACGTCGCTGGCGCCGCTGCATCAGCCCAACAATCTGGCGCCGATCCGCGAGCTGCGCGCGCGCCACCCGGCTTTGCCGCAGGTCGCCTGCTTCGATACCGCATTCCATCGCACCCACGGGGTCGTTCCCGACCATTTTGCGCTTCCCGAACATTTTTACGCGGAGGGCGTTCGGCGCTATGGCTTCCACGGCCTCTCTTATGAGTACGTTGCGGAGCGTCTGCGCCAAGTTGCGCCAGACCTCGCCAATGGCCGTGTGATCGTCGCCCATCTCGGCAGCGGCGCCTCGATGTGTGCGCTGGCGGGAGGTCGCAGCGTCGAGAGCACGATGGGCTTTACGGCCCTCGACGGGTTGCCAATGGGCACCCGGCCGGGTCAGATCGATCCCGGGGTCGTGCTGCACCTGATTACCGACCGAGGCATGACCGCGGCACAGGTGCAAGACCTACTTTACCACCAGAGCGGTCTCAAGGGACTGTCCGGCGTCAGCAACGACATGCGCGAGCTGGAAGCAAGTGCGGACCCGCGTTCGGCCTTTGCCATTGACTATTTCGTCTATCGCGTCGGGCTGCAAGCCGGGATGCTTGCGGCCGCGCTCGGCGGACTCGATGGCTTCGTCTTCACCGGGGGGATCGGCGAGAACTCAGCAAGCATGCGTGCCCGGATCGCAGAGAAACTTGCCTGGCTCGGCGCTGAGCTCGACCCCGCCGCCAACGCCGCCGGCCACATGCTGATGTCACGCCCCGGCAGCCGCCCCGCGCTTTACATACTCCCCACTGACGAGGAGCTGATGATTGCGCGGCACACGCTCGCGCTGCTGTCCAGGCGCGGCGCGCAGCAAACGGTCACGGCCGCATGATCCTGCGACGGTGGCTGGACCGCCCAACAACTGGAGGCTCGAGAGATGCAAACCATATCGCTTGAACAGTCCGTCGAGATGATCCCGGACGGCGCGACCCTGATGATTGGCGGCTTCATGGCGGTCGGCACGCCTGAGCGCGTCGTCGACGAGCTGGTGCGTCAGGAGAAGCGCGATCTCACGGTCATCGCCAACGACACGGCGATGCCGGACCGCGGGATCGGCAAGCTCGTCGCCGCCAAGCGCGTGCGCAAGGCGATCGTTAGTCATATCGGCCTCAATCCCGAGACCCAGCGCCAGATGATGGCCGGCGAGATACAGGTCGACCTCGTGCCGCAGGGCACGCTGATCGAACGGATACGCGCCGGCGGCTTCGGCCTCGGCGGCGTACTGACCCAGACCGGTCTCGGGACGCCTGTCGCCGACGGCAAGCAGCGGGTCGAGATCGACGGGAAAAGCTACCTGGTCGAACCTGCGCTGCGCGCCGACTTCGCCTTGGTACACGCATTCGTGGCCGACTATCTCGGCAACCTCGGCTACGCCCTTACCGCGCGTAACTTCAATCCGGTGATCGCCATGGCAGGCGGCACCGTGATCGCGTGCGCCGACAACATCGTCCCGGTCGGGGTCATCTCGCCGGATCACGTCGTGACGCCCGCTCCGGTCGTCGACTACGTGGTCGCAAACACATGAGTACGCCGATGGAGCCACAGATCATCATCGCCCGCCGCATCGCCCGCGAGCTCAAAGAGGGAATGCTGGTAAATCTCGGCATCGGCATCCCGACCCTCGTCGCCCATTACGTGCCCGCCGGCATTCGCGTGTTTTTCCAGTCGGAGAACGGCTTGATCGGCACCGGAGCGCCGCCCGCGGAAGGCATGGCGCATCCGATGCTGACAGATGCCGGTGGACGCCCGGTGACGGCGCTGCCGGGAGC
>JBGPEQ010000551.1:0-3159 GCA_041482855.1 Dongiaceae bacterium
AACTGATCGCGGCCCCACGCGGTTTGTTGCGCCACGTCCTTCGGAGACTGCGCCAACCGCTGGGCGACGGCGTTGAGCGTGCGCGGCAGGGCCATTGCGGCCGTCCGCTCATCCGGCGACAGGTAGGCGTTGCGCGATGACAGAGCGAGACCATCGGCGTCGCGCATGGTCGGCACGCCGACGATGCGCACGGGGATATCGAGATCGCGCGCCAGCCGCCGGATGACCTGCAGCTGCTGGTAGTCCTTCTCGCCGAAGTAGGCGGCATCCGGCAGCGATTGCAGCAGCAGTTTGGTGACGATGGTGGCGACGCCGGCGAAGTGCCCGGGTCGAAAGGGTCCGCAGAGATGGTCGGTCATGCGCGCAACGGTGACGGTGGTCGCCGCATCCGAGGCATACATCTCGGCGACCCCAGGCGCGAACAGGAGATCGACGCCGAGCCCCGCCAGCTTGTCCCGATCGGCCGCCTCGTCGCGCGGATAGGCTTTCAGATCTTCCGTCGGGCCGAACTGGGTCGGGTTGACGAAGAGCGTGACGATTGAGCGGCGGTTGTCGGCCTGGGCGCGGCGCACGAGGGCGAGGTGGCCCTCATGCAGCGCGCCCATGGTCGGCACGAGGCCGACGGTCTCGCCCTCCCTGCGCCATTCGGCGACGCGGGCGCGCAGTTCGCTCACGCTCCGACAGGTGACGATGGATTGACCCATGCGCCGCCGATCCTATCGCGGCCGACCCGAGAAGAGCGCTGTTACTTGGCGCGGGCGAGCGCGGTGGGGCCGGCGCCGAAGCAGTTCTCCGGGCCGGGGAAGCGGCGGGCGCGCACGTCGGCGGCATAGGCGCTGGCGGCCTCGGTGACGCGGTCGCCGATCTCGGCATAGCGGCGCACGAACTTCGGCGTGAAGTCGCCGAACATGCCGATGACGTCGTCGATCACCAGCACCTGCCCGTCGCAGGCCGGCGAGGCGCCGATGCCGATGGTGGGGATCGCCACCCGCTGGGTGATGGCGCGGGCCACCGGCTCGACCGTGCCCTCGATCACCAGCGAGAAGGCGCCGGCGGCGGCGACCGCCTCGGCGTCTTCGACGATATCGTCGCCTTGGGCCTGGTCGCGGCCGCGGGCGCGATAGCCGCCGAGGCTATGCACGGCCTGGGGCATCAGGCCGACGTGGCCCATGACGGGGATGCCGCGGCCGGTCAGATAGGCGATGGTCTCGGCCATCTCGCGCCCGCCCTCAATTTTGACGGCGGAGCAGCCGGTCTCCGCCATGATCCGTGCTGCGGCGCGAAAGGCGGCGGCGGGCGATTCCTGATAGCTGCCGAACGGCATGTCCACGACGAGGCAGGCGCGCTGGCTGCCGCGGCGCACGGCGGCGCCGTGGGCGATCATCATGTCGAGGGTGACCGGCAGCGTGGTCTCGAAGCCGTAGACCACCATGCCCAGGGAATCGCCGACCAACAGCAGGTCAACGATGGGATCGAGGCGCTGCGCCATCGGCGTCGTATAGGCGGTGAGGCAGACGATCGGCTCGCCGCCCTTGCGCGCGCGCAGTTCCGGCACGGTGATCCGCTGGCTCCGCTTCTCCGTGCTCATGGCGCACCTCTCGCTGCCGCGCTGATCGACAAAGCTTACGACTCAATTGTGCAGTGCACAACAGCCTTTCAATGGCGAATTGACGGGCATGGTTAACTCCTGCGTATGCTGCGCCATGAGCCGCATCCAAGCGTGCCTGCGCACGATCGTCGCTGTCTGCGGGATCGTCCTGACGACTGTGGCGGCGGCGGATCAGCCGGTACGCCCGGCCGTTCATGCCGCCCACCGGATGGTCGCCGCGGCCAATCCGCTGGCGGCGCAGGCCGGCCTCGACATCCTGCATCAGGGCGGCAATGCCGTCGACGCGGCGGTCGCCGTGCAGATGGTATTGGCGCTGGTGGAGCCGCAGTCCTCCGGTATTGGCGGCGGCGGGTTCCTGCTCTCCTTCGATGGCAAGAGCCAAACGCTTACTACCTATGATGGCCGCGAGACCGCGCCCGCCGCAGCGACTCCCGACATGTTCCTGCACCCGGACGGCACGCCCATGGAGTTCGAGGAGGCGGTCGTCGGCGGCCTCTCGGTCGGCGTGCCCGGGGCCTTGCGCATGTTGGAACGCGTCCATCGGGAACATGGGCGCCTGCCGTGGTCGCAGCTGTTCGGGCCGGCGATCAAGCTGGCGGAGGAGGGATTCCCGGTCTCGCCGCGGCTGCATGAGGAACTCGCCGACGATGAGCATCTGAAGCGGATTCCGGCATCGGCGGCATACTTCTATCAGGCCGACGGAACGCTTTTGCCGGTTGGAGCCTTGCTGCGCAATCCGGCGCTGGCGGAGACGTTGCGGCTGATCGCGAAGGATGGCGCTGACGCCTTATACCGCGGCCGTGTCGCCGACGACATCGTGGCGGCGGTTACGACGTCGCCGCTGCAGCCCGCTCATATGACGCAAGCCGATCTGTCCGGCTACGAAGCCAAGGTGCGCGAGCCGGTCTGCGCGCCGTATCGGCAATGGCGTGTCTGCAGCATGGCGCCGCCGTCCTCCGGCGGCATCGCGGTGTTGCAGATGCTGGGGCTGCTCGAGCGCTTCGATCTCAAGGCCATGGCGCCGGAAGGCCCGCAGGCCGTCCATCTGATTGCCGAGGCCGGGCGGCTCGCCTTTGCCGATCGGGATCGCTATGTCGCCGATCCCGACAAGGTCGCGGTGCCGACGGCGCAGTTGCTGGGCGAGGCCTATCTGCAGGAGCGCTCGCAGCTCATCGAGCCCGATCACGATCTCGGCAAGGCGACGGCGGGGACGCTCAAGCAGCAGAGCGGCTGGGCCGCGCCGCTGCCGCAGTTCGAGCCGGTGTCGACCAGCCAGGTCAGCATCGTCGATGGCGAGGGCAATGCGGTCAGCTTCACGACCACCATCGAGGGGCCATTCGGCTCGCGACTGTTCGTCGACGGCTTCCTGCTCAACAACGAGCTGACCGACTTTTCGTTCAAGCCGGAGCGCGACGGCCAGCCGGTCGCCAACCGGGTGGAGCCCGGCAAGCGTCCGCGCAGCTCGATGGCGCCGGCGATGGTGTTCGACCAGCAGGGGCGTCTCGTGCTGGTCGTCGGCTCGCCCGGTGGGGCGTCGATCATTCCGTTCG
>JBGPEQ010000552.1:0-3146 GCA_041482855.1 Dongiaceae bacterium
GCGCGCAATCTGGTCCCTGCAATTCACGCCCGGATTCCACACCAGCCGATTCATGCGCGCCTGCCGGCGCGAAACCCCTCCCCCAGCCCCCTCCCGCAAGGGGAGGGGGAGCTTTCTTTCTGCGTCACCCTGAGATGTGTGAATCTCCTAGCGCTTCCGCGGGGATGACAATGTAAGTGCGTCGCGACGTACGAATGCCTGCTCTAGGTCTTCTTGACATCGGGCTCCTTTCTTCTTTGCTCGGGAGACGTCGCCGCGGCGCCCGCCGCGGATGCGAAGCGGCATCCGACGGCGGGGCAGCGGCCCCGGAAGTTTTTTCGACCGGCCGGTCTGGGATGCCGCCGCCGCGGTTGCGACGACGGCACGACGCACAAGCTCTGCGATGCCGCGGGCCGAACATCGGCACGCCGCGGGCTTGCGCATCGCGAGCCACACCCGCCTGGCACAGGGCCAGCGCGCCTTGAGCGGCCAGGGCGGGTCAACCCCATTTGCCTGTGGGGCGCAGGTGGGTGCTGCCGGTTTCTGCCGGGCGCAAGCAGCCCGGGCACGGCAAGCAGGAGCCGGTTGAGTCCGGCCTCTACTCTACATTGGGTCCATCCGGACTGCGTCCAGCCGGAGACCGGGGTAGCGATTGAACGTTCAGGACTTACAGCTGTCGCCGCAGAGGTCTCTTGGCGGACGCTGCGGCCTTTCGGAAGATGAAATGGGCCGGCACGCTTCAGGCGCACCAGCCCATCCCATAATTTTCGCAGTTTAGGACATCATCCCTAAAACTGTAAAGAACAAAATGCGCTCGCCGTGAGGAAGCCTGCTACTAAGCTAGTTGGCGGGTGCTGCGGCCGTGTTCACCAGCCGCAGGTAGTTGACCAGCTCGAGCGAGACTTCGCCGGTGATGGGCAGGCCGTTGTCATCCTGGAAGCCGCGGATCGCGAATTGGGTCTGCGCTCCCGGCACGCCGTCGATGCGGCCGGGGTTGTAGCCGCGGCGGGCGAGCTCCTGCTGGACGGTGACGGTGTAGACCTGCATCAGGCTGGGTGCGGCGCCGACCATCGGCGCGGATTGATAGGGTTCCGGCTGACCGTAGCCGCCGCCGTTGTCGTTGGACGGGCCGTTGTCGGACTGGTCGGACTGGTCGGGCGGGGTACCGTAGGTCGGCTGTCCCTGGGCCTGCGCCTTGTTACGGTTGAGCACGGGCGGATCGTTGTATTGCAGATGCTCCAGCAGCTTGGTCGAGGGCTGGCCGTCGACGGGCAGGCCGGCGTCTGCCTGGTATTGCTGGATCGCGTCCTGGGTGCGGGGGCCGATGCTGCCGTCGGAGGCGCCGGGGTCGTAGCCGTGGACGGCCAGCTGCCATTGCAGATCGGCGAGCTGCTGCTTGGTCATGGGGCCGCGGTAGTTCGTGGCGGGCGCCAGGTTCTCCGATTGGAACTGCGGGTTGCCGTTGCCGGCGTAAGTCTGCTCCTGCGGCTGCGGCCA
Organism: Dongiaceae bacterium; assembly: GCA_041482855.1. GTDB lineage: Bacteria > Pseudomonadota > Alphaproteobacteria > Dongiales > Dongiaceae > JBGPEQ01. The sequence continues at coordinate 1,477 of JBGPEQ010000552.1, forward strand.
AGCCGCGACCATCTTCTTGGCCTCGTCGACCTGCCAGGGCAGCATCCGCTGGGCCAGCTGGTCGCGCAGGTCGGCGGCGCCGTATTGGTTGCGCTTTGCCGCGAGGTCGAACCACATGTAGGCGCGGATCAGATCCTTCCGGACGCCGAGGCCGTCGCGGTACATGAGGCCGACGAGGCGCTGGGCGCGCGGATCGCCGCGGTCGGCGAGCGGCTGCAGCTCGCGCTGGGCGGTGGCGTAGTGGCGGCTCTCGTAGGCGGTGATGCCGTCGTTGTAGTCGGCTAACACCGGCGTGGCGGCGGTCAGGCCCGCGAAGGCCAGGACCGCTGCCAGCGCCGGCGCCAACCGCCGCCGGTTCCGCTCACGGCCAGCTCGGATGTCGGTCTGCATTGGGGGGCAATGCTCCGTTCCGGCGCGTGCTGCGGACATGGGACCGGCGGTGGACGTCAACTCACGAGCCGCCAGGTGCCGTCGGGCTCGCGGCAGGCCGTGCCGTGGCCGCTCTGCGGACGGTTATCGATCACGACGGTCGTCTGGTATTCGCGGCAGTACTGGCCCTGGGAATCCTGGTAGGTGCGCTCGGGCACGGAATAGCCGGAATGGCCGTTGTTGGGGTTCTGCCAGCGGGAATACTCACCGTCCCGATTGCGCTCGAGCGCCGCATACTCGGCCTCGCGCGCCCGCTGCTTGTCCTGCTCGTCCATGTAGGCGCCGATCTGGTTGCCGATCAGGCCGCCGATGAAGACGCCGGCCGCCGTGGCCGCCAGCTGGCCGCTGCCATGGCCGAACTGCGAGCCGACCAGGCCGCCGACGCCGGCGCCGGCCGCCGTGCCGATGATCTCCTTGTTGCCCATGTTCGTGCAGGCGCCCAGCGCGACCGTGAGCGCGAGAGCGGCACCCAACCGTACGAATTTCATCGTGACATCCCCTTCCTTGCTGCCAAGTCATCCCTGGAAACGACACCCGACCCGATTTCGGAACCGACGATCAAACGCCTTGCGGCCGGGCATTGTTCCAGTCTTGTGAGAGCACCCTACCAAAGCCGGACTGAACCGACTCTGAGGCTGCGGTTCATCTGGCGTTCATGTCGATGCACCGCAAGGGTGTGTGACGTTTGGACTCGAAACTGAGCGATGAACCCCATGTCCAGCGGGAACGGCCGGTGGAGCGATCACATCGTCGAGGCTGAGCTGGGTATCGTGAGGGGATGTCCAAACTCAAAACTCGAGAGTTAAAGCTATTGTATTTCGCGTAAGCCCGGTCCCGACCTGCGGCGCGGTGATAGGCGGAGGTTCGGCAATCGCCCGTCGGCGCGGCGGTGCCGGTTTCGGTAGCCCTTATTCACGATGTCAAATACCGACCGGCTCGCCGCAGCCGCCCGCCGGACGGACCGCCACAGTTTTCTGGAGGCGAGAGTATAGGAACGAATAACGAACATGTCAATGATAAAGTTGTTTCCGCCCGCACTGCCATGGGATGCATCTGCCGGGCGGGCGCCGTCAGCTAGGACGAGGCGCTCTACAAGCCGGCACCACCCTGACGGACGTCGGCCCGACTTCGCGAAGCCGCTCATCCGTACAGTTCGCCCATCAACGTGGCATATCCGGAAGCGATCCAGATCAGAGCAGCGACGCAGCAGGCCACGATCCGCACGCCTCGATTTTTGTGCC
>JBGPEQ010000553.1:0-3145 GCA_041482855.1 Dongiaceae bacterium
CGACATCGACGACGGCGCGAAGTTCTTCTTGTCATTGGCGGAAAGCTGCGGTCCGCGCGTGCTCGATCTCGGCTGCGGGACCGGCCGGCTCGCCATCCCGCTGGCTCGGTTCGGCAAGGAGGTGATCGGCCTCGATCGATCGCCGCCGATGCTTGCATTCGCCGAGAGGAAGGCCGGCCCGAATTCGGTTTGCTGGGTCGAGGGCGATTTCCGCAGCTACGCTCTCGACCGCGAATTCGATCTCATCATTGCCTGCGGCCATGCCTTCCAGGCCCTGCTCACGGAAGCCGACCAGCTGACGTTTCTGCGTTGCGCGCGCCGTCACCTTGCCGCCGCCGGTCTGCTGGCATTCGACACTCGCAACACCGTTTCCCTTCATCTCGACGTCAACGGACGGGAGCGCTTCTGGCACGCCTTTGCGCTGCCGGACGGCGCGCTGATCGACGTCTCCGGAAGCGAGCAATTCGATCCGGCAGTCGGCGTCATGCACTATCGGACCTTCCGCACGCGGCGCGACGGCGGCCTGCGCAGCGAGACTGTCCTCGATATCAAGTTCACCTCTCCGGATGATCTGCGGCGTCTGTTGCGGGCGAGCGGCCTGCGGGTCGATCGCATGTTCGGAGATTTCGACGGGGAGCCGCTGACCGAGGCCTCACCCGAGATCGTCGTCGTCGCACGGTCAGACCATGCTGGACAATCGGAAGCGGCCGCCTAGATTGGGATGCCCAGCGAGAGAGCGAAATTACGGATGATCGGTCGCCTCAATCATGTCGCCATCGCGGTCCCGGACTTGGCCGCCGCAGCCGCGCTCTACAGAAATGTGCTCGGCGCCAGGGTGTCCGAGCCGGTGCCGCAGCCGGCCCATGGCGTCACCGTCGTGTTCGTCGAACTGCCGAACACCAAGATCGAGCTGCTGCAACCGCTCGGCGAGAATTCGCCGATCGCGGGCTTCCTGCAGAAGAACGCATCGGGCGGCATTCATCACGTCTGCTATGAGGTGGGCGACATCTATTCGGCTCGGGACAAATTGAAGGCCGCGGGCGCCCGCGTCCTCGGCGACGGCGAGCCGAAGACCGGCGCCCACGACAAGCCCGTGCTCTTCCTCCATCCCAAGGACTTCTGCGGCACGCTGATCGAGCTGGAGCAGGCCTGAGATGGGATGGATCTCCGGGATCTTCGTCTATTTCCTGATCTGGTGGGTGGTGCTGTTCGCCGTCCTGCCCTGGGGAGTCCATGTGCCCGATAATCCCGAGCCCGGACATGCGCCGAGTGCGCCCAGCAATCCGCACATGGGATTGAAGGTGATTGCGACCACCGTCGTCTCGGCCGTCGTCTGGGTCGTCGTATGGTACGTACTCAGCAGCGGCTGGATATCGTTGCGTACGTTGTGACCCAGCGCCCATGTCCCCCGCCGATGCACCGCTGCCGAAGTCCTACTGCGATGTCGCGCCCGACCACCCCTGGCACGGCCCCTATCACGAGCGGGAATATGGCTTCCCGATCGCCGACGAGCGGGCCCTGTTCGAACGGCTGGTCCTCGAGATCAATCAGGCCGGCCTGAGCTGGCTCACCATCCTCAAGAAGCGCGAAGGGTTCCAGCGGGCCTATCATGGCTTCGATGTCGACCGCATCGCCCGCTATGGCGAGCGCGACCGCGCCCGTCTGCTGGCCGACGCCGGGATCATCCGCAACCGGCTGAAGGTCAACGCCGCCATCGAAAATGCCCAGCGCGTGCAAGGCCTCCGCCGCGAGTTCGGCTCCTTCGCCGATTGGCTCGCCGCCCATCACCCGCGCGACAAGGCCGAGTGGGTGAAGCTGTTCAAGAAGACCTTCGTCTTCACCGGCGGCGAAATCGTCGGCGAATTCCTGATGAGCATCGGCTACCTATCGGGCGCCCACCGGGCCGACTGCCCGGTCCATCGCCGGATCCTGAAGCTGAAGCCGCCCTGGATGGGGTAATTCATCAAACGCAATAGGTTAGGAGTATTTCCTCATCCGGTTGTGCGACGCACAAAAGAAGAGGGCAAGCCTTCCGATCCGGGAGGCTTGCCCAATTCATTTTTATTCCGTTCTTGGCCTTAGAGGTGCCTTGGGGTCTGACCCAAGGGCGCTTCCCTCGTTGCGTTCTTCCCTGAACCTGGGCCGAAAGCGGTTGCCCGCTCTTGCCCCTTCCTTGTTGGCGAGGCCGAGTATACGCAGTTCCGTCTGAAAAGATACTCAAAAGATTAAGTAATTTTCCGAATCTTGAGGTGATACATGAGGAACGGCCCTAATCCGGGGCAATTACCCAAAAATCCACATTAAGAGGCTGGTTGCAATTCCCGGTGGTAGACTCCCGGAGGCGATATCGATTCCTAACCAGATGGTCAGATTCAACTCGCTGTTTGAGTCGCGCATGTCGGGGCCGCGGATAACGATCTTCTGCAGAAGTGTCGTAGTTGCCGCGCTCGCGATCATCGCGGCCAGCACGAGTCGCGCGGCCGAACGAACGATCGCGATCGCCCGCTCGGATTGCGAATTGGCCGTGCGCTACGTGCCGCCCCCGGGCGTAGCCTATCAACCCGGCGTCGACGTGAACGGGCGTCCGGTTGCGCCCGCCGATCTCGATGACGGTCGTCGGCTACAGCTGCCGGATTCGATTCCGGTCGTCATCACCGACGATCTGCGCAAGCAGTTCGGGCTGCCCGACGATTCGCCGCTGTTCGATGCGAATGCCTTCGTAGGCATCGTCGAACTGCGGCTGAGCGATCGTCGCCTGACCTTCAACGGAGTCGAGCTCAGCGATCGCGAGGCGAACGCGCTCGCGGCCATGTGCCGCGACGCCACGAAATCGCCCTGATTCGCGGGGGCGCGGCCATGGACAGCGTCGCACCCATTGCCTACAGTCCGCCGGCTTTCGGAACCCGCAGCGGGTGCCGAGGGTTCGAGTCCGACGGGGAAGATCGATGCGTCTGTCCGCCTATTTCATGCCCACGCTCAAGGAGACTCCGGCCGAGGCGGAGATCGTCTCCCATCGGTTGATGCTGCGCGCGGGCATGGTGAGGCAGGCGAGTGCGGGGATCTATTCCTGGCTGCCGCTCGGCTTCCGCGTGCTGAAGCGGATCGAGCAGATCGTGCGCGAGGAGCAAGACCGCGCCGGCTGCCA
>JBGPEQ010000554.1:0-3143 GCA_041482855.1 Dongiaceae bacterium
CGCCTATGTGCAGGGCGACATCTCCGTCATCAGCCCGAAGGTCGCCGGCTACGTGCGGGAGGTGCGCGTCATCGACAACCAGCAGGTGCGGGCCGGCGACGTGCTGGCGCTGATCGACGACGAGGACTTCGCCGCCAAGACGGCCGAAGAGCGGGCTGTTGTTGCTGCGCAACAGGCGGCCATGGCCGGCATCGACCGCAAACTGGAATGGCAGGCCTCGATGATCGAGGCGGCCAAGGCCAATGTGGTGAGCGCCCAGGCCGAGCTGGCGCGCGCGCAGCCCAACTACGATCGCTACAAGAAGATGGTGGCGACCAACATCGTCGCGAAGAGCGACTATGACCAGGTCGAGGCCACGCTGCGCAAGGCCGAGGCCGAGGTGACGCGCACCCGGGCCGCGGTCACGGCCGAGCAAGGCCAACTCGTGGTCGACCTCGCCGACCGCAAGCAAGCCGACGCCCAGCTTGCCCAGGCCCAGGCCGCGCTCACGGCCGCCAAGAACGATCTCGACAACACCGTGATCAAGGCGCCGGTCGACGGCGTCGTCGGCAACAAGGGCGTGCAGACCGGCCAATACGTCAAGGTCGGTGCGCAGCTGATGGCGGTGGTGCCGCTGCCGCAGGTGTATGTGGTCGCCAACTTCAAGGAGACCCAGCTCGAGAACATGCGGCAGGGGCAGCCGGTCGAGATCGCCGTCGACGCCTATCCGAACCACAAGCTGATCGGCACGGTCGAGAGCTTTGCGCCGGCAAGCGGCGCTGTGTTCAGCCTGCTGCCGCCGGAGAACGCCACCGGCAACTTCACCAAGGTGGTGCAGCGCGTGCCCGTGCGCATCGCCGTGCCGAAGGGCAACGCGCTCGCCGGCCTGCTGCGGCCCGGCCTGTCGGTCGAGGTCAGCGTCGATACGCGCGCCGGCGGCTCCGGCCCGACCCTGGCCGGCGCCATCTTCGGCGCAGCCCAGGCGGCGCCAACCAACTAACAAGAAAATTTGCCGCAGATGAACGCAGATTGAGGCGCGGCTTCACAGCGTCGACAAGTCATCTGCGTTGATCTGCGTTCATCTGCGGCTTCAAACCCTTGAAGGTTGATGACTGATGGACGATTCGGCCTACCGACCCGCCGTGAATGAAGAGACGCCCGAATCGTCGTCGGCTGAACCGACATTGCCGGCGCAGCCGGCCGTGACGATGCGGCAGTGGGCCGGCTTCATGGCCATGGTCGTCGGCATGTTCATGGCCATTCTGGACATCCAGATCGTCTCCAGCTCGATCCGGGAGATCCAGGCCGGGCTGTCGGCGAGCGCCGACGAGATCACCTGGGTGCAGACGGCCTATCTGATCGCCGAAGTCATCATGATCCCGTTCTCGGGATATCTGTCGCGTTTGCTGTCGACGCGCGTCCTGTTCGTCATCTCCGCCGCCGGCTTCACGCTCATGAGCATCGGCTGCGCGCTCGCGACCAGCCTCGACGCCATGATCCTGTTCCGGGTGCTGCAGGGCTTCATCGGCGGCGCCATGATCCCGACGGTGTTCGCGACCTCCTTCCTCCTGTTCCCGGCCGCGAAGCGGGCCGGCGTCACCGTGCTGATCGGGCTCGTCGCCACCATGGCGCCGACCCTGGGGCCGACGCTCGGCGGCTATCTCACGCAGACCCTGTCATGGCACTGGATGTTCCTCGCCAACGTGTTGCCGGGCATCGCCGTCGCGCTCGCCGTCTGGTTGTTCGTCGACATCGACCGGCCGGACTGGGGCCTGCTCAAGGGCTTCGACCTGCCGGGCCTGCTGCTGATGGCGCTCTTCCTCGGCAGCCTCGAATACGTCTTCGAGGAAGGCCCGCGCAACGACTGGCTCGAGGACGATGTCATCGCCGCGTTTGCCGCGCTCGCGGTCGCGGGCGGCGTGCTGTTCTTCTGGCGCATGTTCACCTACAAGCAGCCGATCGTCTGGCTGAAGGCCTTCCACGACCGCAACTTCGCGATCGGCTCGCTCTTCAGCTTCATACTCGGCATCGGCCTCTACGGCTCGACCTATCTGCTGCCGGCCTTCCTCGGCCGCGTGCGCGGCTTCAATTCGCTGCAGATCGGCCTGCTGATGATCGTCACCGGAGCCTTTCAGTTCGCGTCGGCGCCGATCGCCGGCGCTCTCTCGAAAAGGCTGGATCTGCGGGTCATGCTGGCGCTCGGCCTGTCGCTCTTCGGCACCGGCGTCTATCTGCAATCGTTCGAGACCGCCGAGTGGGGATTCTGGGATTTTGCATTGCCCCAGGCCGTGCGCGGCATATCCCTCATGATGTGCTTCATCCCCATCAACACGCTGGCGCTCGGCACGTTGCCGCCGCACGAGCTGAAGAACGCCAGCGGCCTCTACAACCTCATGCGCAACCTCGGCGGCGCCATCGGCCTCGGCGCCCTCAACACCGTGCTGATCGACCGGCTGGCGCTGCACTATCAGCGCATCTCCGAAAACATCACGGCGGCGCGGCCGGCCGTGACCGGGTTCCTCGACGGCCTCTCCAGCCGGCTCGGCGATATGGTCTCCGTCGATCCGGATCTGGCGGCGTTGCGCAAGCTGAACGACCTGGTGGCGCGCGAGGCGACCGTGCTCACCTTCAACGACGCGCTCCTGATCATGGCCGGCGTCTTCGCCTGCGCGCTCCTTCTGATGCCGCTCATCCGCAAGCCGCAGGCGGCCACGGCAGCGGGGCATTGATCAAGCGGGGATCAGCCGTTACAAGGCCGCTCCGTGAATGAGCCGATGGGAACGGGCCGCGATGGGTCCTGCGAAATTCGAGACCAAGACCCTGATTCCTGGCGACCGTATGGGCGTGTCGGCGTCGGCTGTCGCCATGGTCGCCATCGTGGCTGCTTCGAACTGGCTGGTGCAGTTCCCGATCAATGACTGGCTGACCTGGGGCGCCTTCAGCTACCCGTTCTCCTTCCTCATCACCGACCTGACCAATCGGCGCTTCGGCCCCGCGGCGGCGCGGCGGGTGATCTATGTCGGCTTTGCCGTCGGCGTGGTGCTGTCGGCCGTGCTGGCGACCTCGCGCATCGCGGTGGCGTCAGGCTCGGCCTTCCTATTGGCTCAGCTGCTGGACGTCACGCTCTTCAACTGGCTGCGCCGGCAGAGCTGGTGGCGGGCGCC
>JBGPEQ010000555.1:0-3132 GCA_041482855.1 Dongiaceae bacterium
CCAGAGGGCTAACGGTCACCGGCCCGCGATCGCCGGAGCGGCAGCGCTGCCGCTCCGGCAAATCAACTCTGATTCGTTCCTTTCCCCTACTCATTTCCCTTACATACAAGGGTTAGGGTGAGGGTGCGTAGCAATCTTCCGTACCTCGCAACATCCGCCCAAATTGCTGCAGCGCAGCACGCCTCTTCAGTCCCCGTCGCGCCGCCGCGACAACTGTGTTACAGTGCGTCGTCGTTTGGTCTGTCAGTCCTCGCAGGGGGAGATCAGCAGCAATTGAGCGCGCGTGGTGTGCCAACCCGGCGTTGAGCGCATGAAATCGCGTAAATGGGCAGCCTGAGCGATCGTTTCACGTCTGAAATAGGGAGGGGTCATGCTGCCACAATTAGTTGCACTCTCACTGAGTATCGCAGTGCTCGGGGCCGTCTGGGCGTTTCTCGCGCTCGGCCCGCTCGGCGCGTACGTGTTGGTCTGGGCCGGCTTCATCGCGTGGGGATGCTTCTTCCACACCGGCGGCGACCAGAAGGCCTTGATCAAGACGATCTGCGGCAATGTCTACGGCGTCATCATCGGCTGGATCGCGCTGCTACTCGTCGTCAAAATCGGCGGCGGCGTTTTGATCGTGAATGCCATTATCGTCGGCGTGACCGTGTTCTTCCTGGTCATCGTCGCCAAGATCGATCAGCTGTCGGCGGTGCCGGCCAATGTCTATGGCTACGCCGCCATCGTTGCCTACTCGCTGCATGAGAAAGGCGTGGCAGCCGCGACGCCGGACATGGTGGGAACGGGGCCGCTGGAAAATCTGACGTCTCCCAGCATCAACAACCCGCTCGTCAAGCTGATCATCTCCATGGTGATCGGAGCGATCGCCGGTTACATCTCCGGTCAGCTTGCGGGTGCCTTGACCAAGAAGGCCTGACGCCGTAGATCGCGCGTGCCTGCCCGCCGCCGCTCCATCGCGGCGGCGGGCCTTGCAAGCTACTCGGCGGCGCTGCGGCTGCTACCGGCGCGGCCGAGGAAATTGCGCAGCAGATCGTAGCCGTGCTCGGTCAGCACGGCCTCCGGATGGAATTGCAGCCCGACGACCGGCCAGCGCCGGTGCCGCAGGGCCATGACCTCCCCCTCCGCGCTCTCGGCGGTGATGACGAGATCGGCCGGCATTCCTTCCTTCGCGACCACCAGCGAGTGATAGCGCGCGGCCCGCAGCGGATTGGGCAGCCCGGCGAAGATGTCGCTCTCGTCATGACGGATGAGCGAGGTCTTGCCATGCATCGGCCGCCGCGCCCGCACCACCTTGCCGCCGAAGGCCTGGCCGATGCACTGGTGGCCGAGGCAGACGCCGAGGATCGGCGTGGTCCGGCCGAAGCGCTCGATGAGCGCGACGGAAATGCCGGCCTCGTTGGGCGTACACGGGCCGGGCGAGATGACGATGTGCGAGGGCTTGCGGCCTGCGATGCCCGCCAGGTCGATGGCGTCATTCCGCACCACCTCCGTCGCCCAGCCGAGCTCGCGGATGTAGCGCGCGAGGTTGTGGACGAAGGAGTCGTAATTGTCGATGACCAGGATCATGACGTCCAATTCTTCGGATTTGTACCGCTACGTGTTGCGAGGTTTCGTATTCGCTGCAAAACGATCCCGCGTCCTTCGACAAGCTCAGGATGAGGGTGAATCTTGGTGGCACAAAGAAATCCCCTCATCCTGAGCCTGTCGAAGGACGCACGTCGCCGATCCGAGTCTCCTATAAGCTGTTGACGGGGCTCATAAACTTGTGTGCATCCCGTAGTGCGAAAGCGGGGGTCCAGGGCTCGCGGCAGAGCGCTTGCCCTGGTTTCCCGCTTTCGCGGGAATGACACGGAGGAGTTGATGGCTCAGAAACAGCGAACGCCGCATCACTTGAGTCGCTGATTGCATCACTCCGTCGGATCGGCGCTGTGCGGCCTGAACAGCCGGCCGCGCTCGGTCCAGAGCACGACCAGCAGGCCGACGACTCCCAGCAGAAGGAATCCCGCGCCCAACGGAATCACCGTCCCGTCGAACGCCTGCCCCACGATCAGGCCGATCAGCGCGCCGGCGAGGCTCGTGTAGACGCCGATGACGGAGGAGGCCGTGCCGGCGATGGCGCCCAGCGGCTCCATCGCCATGGCGTTGAAGTTGACCATCATCAGGCTCATGAGACAGAGGGTCGCCGCCAGCAGCGGTCCGAACAGGGCGAGCGGCGGCCGTCCCGCGAAAGCGAGTCCCAGCCCCAGCAGCAGCGCCGCCGCCAGGATGAACCCGCAGATCCCGAAATGCGCCAGCCGGCGCATGCCCAGCCGCCGCACGAGCCTGGAGTTCACATAGGACGCGCCGCCCAGCACGGCGGCGATCGCGCCGAAGGCCAGGGGAAACAGTGGCCCCAACCCATAGACTTCCGTCTGAAGAATTTGCTGGCTTGAGTTGAGATAGCTGAACAGAACGCCCATCATGAGCCCCGTGGCGCTGGCATAGCCGAGCGCCGCGCGCGTCGTCACCGTCTGCACCGCGCCGTCCAGGATGCGACGGAGCGAGAACGGAAACCGGTATTCCGGGTGCAGAGTCTCCGGCATGCGCAGGGCCAACGCCGTCACCACCATCGCCGCCAGCGCCAGCATGCTGATGAAGATGAGCCGCCAGCCGCCGAGCCAGAGGAACAGGCTGCCGATCGCCGGCGCGAAGACCGGCACGATGATGAACACCATGAGGATCAGCGACATCACCCGCGCCATCTCCCGCCCGCTGTAGCGGTCGCGCACGATCGCCACGACGAGCACGCGGATCGCCGCCGCGCCCATGCCCTGGATGGCGCGCGCGGCGAGCAGCAGGCCGAAGCTCTGCGCGAAGATGGCGACCACGGTGCCCACGCCATAGACGGCGAGCCCGATCATCAGCGCCGGGCGCCGCCCGATGATGTCCGACAGCGTCCCGTAGACGATCTGCATCAGCGCGAAGGCGATCATGTAGGCCGAGATGATGAGCTGCATTTCGTTGGCGTCGGCGATCCCGAACGACGCCTGAATCGCCCCGAAGGCCGGCAGCAGATTGTCGATCGACAGCGACATCAGTCCCATCGTGAAGCCGATGAGCGCCACTAACTCCGCGAAAGACGGATCGGGGACG
>JBGPEQ010000556.1:0-3128 GCA_041482855.1 Dongiaceae bacterium
AAGGACAAGGGCGACGTGGGAAGGACGCTGAAGGGCCCATCGAACCGAACGAGGGCGCCCGCGCGAGGGGAGCGCTGACCGCGCGCCGGGCGACCTTCAGCGCTTCAAACCGTGCTCTGAGGGGGCTCAGACGTGCCGTAAGTGCGCAAGGTCATCTCGTTGAAAAACAAAGACGATTTTTTGATGCATGGGGTTGTTTTGCAGAATCGTGTTTTCCGGCCCGCTGGCCCGATGTTTCACGTGAAACATTCCTGCGTAAAACGGCTGCCGTCCCGCGTCGCGCAGCGCCGCCTCGCCCGCCCGATGTTTCACGTGAAACATTTTTGCGTAAGAGCCGTCCTCAAATTTCCGCCGGCGGCTCCAGGATGAGCTGTTCGAGGTAGCGCCGGAATCCCGCTTCCGTCTGCGCCATCTCGACATAGCGTTGCAGATGGGCCGCATCGGCCGGATAGCGCCCGCGCAGTCCGACCGGCCAGGCGCCGTTCTTCGCCACCGCCAGCGCCGAGATGTAGAGCGCGGGAATGGTGCCGGCCGCCCAGCGGTCGTCGGCCAGCAGGTCGCCCTCGTCGATCTCCTCGACCGTCACCAGCGTCGCCTTGGCCGCATGGGCCGCGGTCATCAGCTCGCGGCGCACGCCGATCCATACGTTTCCCTGGCGATCGCCGAGGGCGGCGTGGAAGAGCGCCACGTCCGGCCGGATCGCCCGCACCAGCAGGATCGGATCGTTCTCGGCGAAGGCGTTGTTCGCGATCTTCCAGTCGTCGCGATGGGCCACCAGGTCGGAGCCGATGATGCCGCGCAGCGGCATGAACGGAATGCCCTTCTCGGCTGCCTGCAACCCCGCATGGATGGCGGGGCAGGTGCCGTCGATGACGCGGATCGTGCCGGCCTTCACCGCCGCCACGAAGCGCGGCGCCGGCCCGTACTCGCCGATGGTGACGGCCGCGCATTCGACCGTCGCCACGCATCCCGCCCCGATCAGCATGTCCGCCTGGAAGCCGAGCGTGGGTATCCCGATCAGGTGCAGGCCGCGCGCGCCGCGCGCGATCAGCCGCCGCACCGCCGCCATGGCGCAGCCGCTGTAGTAGTCCGCCGCCAGCGCCAGCTTGGCGCCATCGGGGATGCGCGCGACCAGAGAGTCGAGATCGGTGTAGGTCATGAGCAATCGGCAGTGAGCATCGGCGCAAACGCCATGCTGACGAGATCGTGCGCCGCCCACACGGTCAGCGTCTCGCCCTCGCGCAGCTCGACCGGCCGGGTGAACGGATAGAAGACCTGTCGCCAGGCCGACGGCGTCACCGTGTCGCTCGGCCGGTTCTCGAACGAGTCGACGTCGTCGAGCTGCAGCCGCAGCCATTGCAGCAATCCGATCGCGGTGCCCGTGCGCCGCGCGGTCACCTGCAGCTGGCGCTCTTCCGGCCGGTGGTTGTCGGCCATGAGGTCGAAGCGGAAGACCTCGATGTCGTCGCTGTAGCTCTCGATCTGCCCCGCCTCCATGCTGATGGAGATGGAGTTCGGCACGAAGCGGTTGAAGGGCGTGAGATCGAAGCCCTCGATGCGGTCCACCATCGCGGCCTCCCGCAGGAAGTCGCCGCCGGCCAGCCGCACGACCGCGGCGATGGCGCGCGGGATCATGATGCCGTTCGGCTTCAGCAGCTGATGGCGGGCATGGGCGGTGCTGCTGAGCACGCTCTCCTCCAAGAGCTTGTCGCTGAGGATCTCCGAGATCAGGACGTCCGCCCGCTCCGGCAGGTCGACGCCGACGGCGAGCTGGGTCGAGCGCTTCGGGATCACCTTCACGCGCCCGCCGAAGCCGTTGCGCTCGACGATCTCGGCCGCGGTCTCCGCGATCGACTCGACCTGCTCGCAGGTGCTGACCAGGCGGGCGCCGGCGCGCGCCGCCATCATCGCCAGCAGGCCGGAGCCGGTGCCGATCTCCAGCACGTGGGTGGTCGGCCCGATCGCGCGCCGGATGGCGGCGTCGTAGGCGCGGTTGCGGGCGGTGTCGTTCATCATGCGGAAATGCCAGGGCCGCACCTGGCTGGTGTAGAGCTCGCGCAGGAAGGCCTGGATCTTGAGATCGCCCGGCCGCAGCGCCTGGGCGCGGCGCAGCGTGCGGATGGCGGCGTCCACCTGCTTCAGGTCGCGATAGGCAAGGGCGGCCGCCAGCAGCGCCTGCAGGTTGTCGCCGGCGCCGGCGACCGCCTGGTCGACCTCGCCGATGGCGGCGCGCCCATTGCCGGTGAGCGCGAGCACGCCGGCCAGGGTGATGCGGACGATGGCGCCGCCGGGCTCGAGCGCCAGCGCCTGCCGATAGAGGCGGATCGCCTCGGCCGGCTTCCCGCGCAGGCGGTAGTGCTCGCCCAGCTCGAACTGATGCAGGGCCGCCTGCGGCGCCAGCTCCGCCGCCCGCTGCAAGGCGGTGAGGGCGGTCGCGGGATCGCGGTTGCGCATGGCGATGTGGGCGCGCAGGCGGAAATAATCGGCCCACCCGCCGCAATGCGGCGCCAGCCGGTCGAGCAGGGCGGTCGCCTCGGCGAAGCGGTTGCCCTGGTAGTGCTCGACCGCCTTCTGGAAGTCGCGGTTGATGTCGTCGGCGGAAGGGGAGGCGTTCAAGCGGTTACCATGGGCAACAGGGATCGGCGGGCGCCGGAGAGGGCCTAGCACCTATCAGACATCGTCCCCCCGGCTCAACCCCCGCGGCAGGGCGCGTCCGCCGATGACGGCCGTCACTCCCGGCCGCGAATTCAAGCCCCCGGGCCGCGCGATCCCCGGGAATCGTGATGGCCATCACGCAGCCGGTTGCAGTTGTTGCATATGTTTCCAAAGGCTGAAGTCGGAGGGAGTCTAACAATGAATACGCATCTCGCTTACAGGTCTGGCGCCGCGGCGGCCGCCGGGGATTTCCGGGAGCGCGTCGCGCGCTCGCTCTGGTTCCTGCTGCCGTTGCTGGCGGCGGCGCTCATGTTCGCGTCGGCGGCCAACGCCACGACGGGTGCGCAGCGCCGGGTCGCCCTGGTGATCGGCAATTCGGCCTATCAGTACGCGCCCCATCTGCCCAATCCCACCAATGACGCCGAGGCCATGGCGGCGACGCTGCAGAAGCTCGGCTTCGAGGTCACCAAGGG
>JBGPEQ010000557.1:0-3113 GCA_041482855.1 Dongiaceae bacterium
CTCATGATCTCATCGACAGCCCGGTGGCGGCCTTGCGCCACAGCATCGCCTATTTCGCCGACCTGCCGAACGTCAACCGCCGCCGCCGCGGCGAGGAGGGCCCGGAGGTCGCGACCGACGAGGCGGAGCGCTTTCCCGACTACTACCGGCGCGCCTTCCATCACCCGACCGACGGCTAGCTCAGCGAGAAATCGGCCCGGCTCTACGACTACCAGGTCGAGATCCTCTTCGGCGGCGCCGCCGACGCCATGCGCCGCCAGGCGCTGGTGCCGATCCACGACTTCCTCAGCGAGCGCCGCATCGCCGACTGCCGCCTGATCGACATCGCCTGCGGTACCGGCCGCTTCCTCACCTTCGTGAAGGACAACTATCCGCGCCTCGCCGTCACCGCCCTCGACGTCAGCCCCTATTACGTCGCGGAGGCGCGCCGCAACCTGAAGCCGTGGTCGCGGGTCGACTATGTCGAGGCCGCCGTTGAATCGGCGACGCTACCGCCGACGATCTACGACATCGCCACCTGCATCTACCTGTTCCACGAGCTGCCCGCCGCGCTGCACGCCGAGGCGGCGCGCGCGATCGCCAACATGCTCAAGCCGGGCGGACTCTTCGTCTTCCTCGACTCGCTGCAATCGGGCGACCGGCCCGAGTATGACGCCCTGCTCGAATCCTTCCCGCTCGCCTTCCACGAACCCTACTACGCCGACTATCTGCGGCAGGACTTGCCCGGCCTGTTCGGCGCCGCCGGGCTGGTCGTCGAGAGGGTGGATCTCGCCTATCTGTCGCGCGTGATGGTGCTGCGCAAGTCGGGGTGAGGCGAGCTTGGGGTTCTGTTGGGAATCCGACGCGCGCCTCGCGCCGCCCTTGCCGTGCCGGCAGGGAGGGTCGGAATCGAAAACGCGCAATTCAAAGCTATTGCATTTTGCGTAATATCCGGGCGTGCGGCGTTGATCCGCCGACACGCAGGGAACGCTGGATCGGCATCGTGCGTGCTTCGACAAGCTCAGCATGAGGACCGATTTTTCTGCCCTCGACAAGGTACCTCAGCTTGAGCTTGTCGAAGGCCGCACGGCTGTCGATGCCGCGCTTTCTTGAAGCAATTACTCCCCCTACGAAATCCATTCGACGCGCTTCTCCGCGGTCATTCTCTGCATCGGTTTCTTGTGTCCCTGCATGGGCAATAGGAGCGGCGACCGGGGGAGCTCCCGGCCGTCGGACGAGGACGGCCTCAGGTGCCCGGTGCTGCGGGGGTAGTCGTCTGTCGCACGTGCTTTGCGGCCGGTCACAACGCTCCCGCCGATAGAGACGGGAGGCCGGCCAGGGCTGCCCGAGCGCCGGCCCTGAAGAAGAGGGCGGGCCGATCGCGACTTGATAACCCGCACCATCCGGACGAGGGGCAGCTGTAAACCGGACGCAATGCGGCGGCTATGCGGGTTGGATCCCGCAGTTCCATCACGACCACGCCGGACCGAGCTCTTGGCGACTCTTGATTGTCCGGGGGCCTGGGCTGTCGACGCCATGAGAGCAGTCGCCGGCGCCGCATCGAAAGCGATGCGACGCTGCGGGGCCGTCTTTCTCGGCCCAGGCCGCCGTGCACAGCGGCCCAATAAGCAATGGAGCCGGCGCCGGTTTCCAGGCGCACGACTCCATCCCATAATTTACGTATTCTAGGCGAGAGCCCCTGACGCTGTCAAGCAGAATCTGCGTTTATTTTTGCGTAATCGGCGCCCCGGCGCGGCGCCTGTTTTTCGGCAGGCCCTAGCCGGACTGGAACTTCACGAGCGTGGCGAGCGAGGCGATGAGGCCGCCGAGGGCGAGGGCGCTCGACGCGATGATCGCGAGGATCGCGGCCACCATCTTCCCTTTCGCCACCGTCCGTGTGACAACGAGGTAGCTGTCTGTGGTTTCGACATCGGGCGCCAAGCCAGCGATGCGCAGGCGATAGCGGCCCGGTTCGATCGACGCCAGGCTGGCGATATCAACGCTCGTGCGGCTGATGCCCTGGACGGTCATGGGCATGAGGACTTTGTCGGCGTTCACTACGCGCCCCGCCGCATCCTCAAGACTGACCGCAAGCGCGAAGGGTTTGAAAACGCTGGCCTGGACGTTGCTGAAGCGGGGCTTGTCGATGACGAACGTCAGCGGCCCGGCGTCCTGCAGCTCGACATCCTGCCCGGCAACCAGCGGCAGCCGCGCAAACTCCGGCACGCGGATCGTGCGCAGGAGGAACAGCACGCTGGCGACGATGAGCCCGATGCCGGCGAGGCAGGCCGGCGCGGTCAGCAACAGCCACCAGCGGCTCAAGAGCAAGGCGTCCTCCATTCGGCACCTCCGACGCGGAAATCCACCAGGGCAGTCTAACCGAGATGGGAGCGTTGTCGCGCTACCGTTCTATGCGGCATCATGGGCCGACGAATCCGGATGGAATCGCATGGCAACTGCAAGCGAACCCCTGCGCCCCGTGTGGGCGGAGCTCGATTTCGAAGCGCTCGCGCACAATCTGGCTATCGTGCGCGGGCTGGCCGGGCAACGGCGGCTGATCGCGTCGGTCAAGGCCAACGCCTATGGCCACGGCGCCGTGCCGATCGCGCGCGAGCTGGCGCGGCTGGGCGTGGATACGCTGTGGACCGGCAGCATCGACGAGGCGCAGGCGATCCGCACCGCCGACATCGGCGCACGCATCCTGCTGTGCGGCGGCTACCTGCCGGCGGATATTCCGGTACTGCTGCGCCATGATCTGACGCCGACGATCCATGATCGCGGCGGCGCCGAAGCCGTCAGCGCGGCGGCGAGCCACCCGACGGACATCTACATCAAAGTCGACAGCGGACTCGGCCGGCTCGGCGTGCCGCTGCCGGAAGCCGACGACCTGATCCAGGGCATTGCCGCCCTCCCCAACCTCGTGATCGAAGGCATCTACTCCCACCTGCCCTTCGGCAGCGTCGCCGGCCGCGACTGGGCGCGCGAAAAGCATGATGCGTTCGTGGCGCTGCTGGCGCGGCTCGCCTCCCGCGGCATCAGGCCGGCGGTGACCCAGGTGTGGGCCAGTTCCGGCCTGCTCGCGGGGATGCCGGACGTCTGCAACGCCGTGTGCGTCGGTCACCTGCTCTATGGAC
>JBGPEQ010000558.1:0-3102 GCA_041482855.1 Dongiaceae bacterium
AACTCAACGATTCCACGTTCGGCAAGCGCATGCGCGGCGAGGGGCCCTATGCCGAGCTGCTGCGGCGGCGTTTCCAGCTGGCCCGCAAACGCCTCGGCCTCGACGCCTACAAGGCGCGCTGGAACCTCGACCTCTCGCTGTTCAAGCCGCCGCCACAGGCGGGCGATCAGTTGCGGTTGTTGTAGTTCTACGCTTCGAGACGACGGACTATGAGGTATCGGCGTCGGTGATTCCAGCTGCCTTCAGCAGGTGTCGAAGCAAACCCGTCTTCAGTGGCTTATTGCCGTGAATAGGAATGGAGAGCCGGACGACACTTCCCTCCTTCCCGTAGATGTGGTGGCTGCCGTGGACGCGCAACAAAGCCCAGCCGTGGCGCTCGACAAGCCTTGCGAGCGCCTTGCCGGACAATGGCTTCATATGGCGATCTCGAGAACTCGACCCTGCTTCGCAGCTGGCTCCTTGACGTCGACAGACAGGCAACCTTCGACCGCCTCGTAGAGATTCTTCAAGAGTTCCTCGAACGTCTCGCCTTCGGTCGCGCAGCCGGGAATCGCGGGAACCTCGGCCCAATAGCCGCCCTCCTCCGCGTCGTGAACGATGACCTTGATCTTCATGGCGGCTTCTCCTCGGCTGACACTGTGCAGACTGACGCATCCCGTTGCAAGTCCTGCTCCCGGCATGGTGCGATAGACGCTCTTGGATCAGTCATAGTCCCGCCCGCAACCTTGCGACGGGCGACATGGCGACTGGCGGGTGCTCTATCGCGTCGACCGCAAGACCGACACGGTGTTCGTCGAAGCCGTAAAGACCCGAGCGGAGGCATACCGATGAGCGAACGCAAGGCAATGCGCAAGGCCGACACCGTGACCCCTGGCATGGCCGAGTACCAGCGCCTTCTACGGCGAATCGAAGATGCGGAAGACTTGCGCGATCTGCGGGTTGCCAAGGCGACGGCGACCAAGCGCGACTACCTGCCGGCCGCGCTGGTGAAGCGGATATTGGCCGGCGAACATCCGGCGCGCGTATGGCGCGAGCACCGCGCCATGACGCTCGCGCGGCTGGCCACGGCGGCGGGCATGCAACAGGGATACCTGTCGGAGATCGAGACCGGCCGGAAGCCCGGTTCCGTGCGCGCCTACCGGGCGTTGGCCGAAGCGCTCGGCGTGACGATCGAAGACCTGCTGCCTGCGACGTGACCCGCAAACCGGGGACCAGTTCGCACCGTGGCAAGAGTCGGCTGTCCAAATGATGACTGTTCCGGCGCCAAGACGCGCACGAAGCTGCGACGCGGCCGTCATGGCCGCGTCGCATGAGTTCGAATCGCGCCGTGGGGTGACGCGATTTCAGGTTGTGGCGGTCAGGTCACGAGCCGTTGGTCATGCTCGGCGTGCAGCGCGTGTCGCCCTCCTCGCGCAGGTGCGCGACGGCGTGCGCCCAGTCCGCAGGGGGCGCCCAGGAGCGGCTGGACGGCGCGCCCGCGACCTTGCACATCAGTTCCTCGTTGTCGGTCATGACCGTGTAGCGGTCGCCGGCGCGGCGCGTCTCGTGGGGAATGCCACTGCCCGGTCCCGGGCTGCCGGCGAGCGCGGCTGAGGTCAGCAGGATCGAGGCGGCTGCAGCCGCCATCAACAGATGAGCGTTCATCGATAAGATCCTTTCTCGAGTCGATAGGCAGTCGTCAATCGACCGCCAGTTCTCGAACGCAGGTGGGCGGAATTTCCTTCGCCGGCAATCTGCCTGCGACGTTAGGTCCCAATCCTCGTCGGGGACCTGTGCAGGCGGCCGGCACCGCCTGCCAACCTTTCGACGTCGCAGGCGCGACTTTCGGTTAGAATGCCATCGGCAATCGCTGCACTCGGGAGGACGGAAGCGACCATGCCGCAGCCCCGAACGACGAACCGCATGATCGTGCGCACAGCCCAGCGCGGCGATGCCGGCGCCGTCGCGGCCTTGTCGGCGCAACTCGGCAACGATGAAGCAGTCGACGAGATCGGCAAGCGCATCGAGGAAATCCACGCGCAGGGGAATGGCGAGGTCTATGTGGCGGTGGTGCCGCCGGACATCGTCGTGGGGTGGGTGCAGGTCTTCGGCCTGCTGCTGGTCGAGCTGCCGGCGCTGGCGGAGGTCGGCGGCATCGTCGTGGACTCGCGCTATCGGCGGATCGGCGTCGGCCGCAGCCTGCTGGAGGCGGCCGAGCAATGGGCGCGGCAGAACGGGCTGGCGACGCTCCGGCTGCGCGGCAATGTTCAGCGGGAAGACGCGCACGCCTTCTATCGGCGGCTCGGCTATCGGGAGCTTGCGGCTTCGACGCTGTTCTCGAAGGTGCTGTGATTGCCGTGGCGTCGCTGCACGGGCGCTGTGCGTCCTTCGAGACGGCCGCGCCGCGGCCTCCTCAGGATGAGGATGAATTTTTGTGGCACAAAGAAGCCTCCTCATGCTGAGGAGGCCGCGTTAGCGGCCGTCTCGAAGCACGCACTGAGGCGATCCAAGCCGCTCGTCGCAATTGACGCAATCGACCGTGCTTGCCTACGCCGCCTTGCAGGCGGGGCACATGCCCTGCAGCTCGATGGTGACGCGGTCGACCGAGAAGCCGGCGGCGCGGGCGCTCGCCTCGACGACGTCGAAGACGCGGCGGTCGTCGAGCTCGGTCACGTCGGAGCATTTGCGGCAGATCAGGAACTGGCCGAGATGGGGGCGCTCGGGCTGGGCGCAGCCGACGAAGGCGTTCAGCGATTCGATGCGGTGGATGAGCCCGTGCCCGAGCAGGAACTCGAGGGCGCGGTAGGCGGTCGGCGGCGCCGCCGGGCGGCCGTCGCGGCGCAGCGCATCCAGGATGTCGTAGGCGCCGACGGGGGCGTGGCTGTGCCAGACCAGTTCGAGCACGCGGCGGCGCAGCGGCGTCAGCCGGCCGCCGCTCTGCGCGCAGATCGCGGACGCCCGCACCAGGGCATCGTCGATGCAGTGCTGGTGATCATGCGCGGTTGCGCTCTGTGCAGTCATGCGATCCTCCGTGCCGGCCGATTTGCCTGCCTTCACTCATCTCAGGACTGCATGACCAGCCGGCGTCCTTCGACAAGCTCAGGATGAGGGACATTTCTTGCT
>JBGPEQ010000559.1:0-3099 GCA_041482855.1 Dongiaceae bacterium
CCCAAGGCCTATCTGCATGCCTCGCTCCACGCCGACGAGATCCCGGCGATGCTGGTGCTGCACCATCTGGTGGGGCTGCTCGACGAGGCCGACCGCGCCGGCGGGATCAAGGGCGAGATCGTCGTCGTGCCGATGGCCAATCCGATCGGCGTCGCCCAGGTGATCAACGCGTGCCATGTCGGCCGCTACGAGCTGGCCGGCGGCGGCAACTTCAACCGCAATTGGCCGGACCTTTTCGTAGGGCTGGCAGACCGCGTGCGCGACCGCCTGACCGACGACGCCGCGCGCAACGTCACGGTCATCCGCACGGCCATGGCCGAAGATCTCGCGGCACGCGAGGCCGGCAACGAGCTGGCCAGCCTGCGCCTGGCGCTGGCGCGGCTGGCCGTCGATGCCGACATCGTGCTCGATTGCCACTGCGACAGCGAATCGCTGCTCCACCTGTTCCTCGTTCCCGCTCACTGGCCGGCGGGCGCGGACCTGTCGGCCGACATCGGCAGCCGCGCGACCTTGCTGTCGGACGACTCGGGCGGACACGCCTTCGACGAGACCTTCAGCACGCCCTGGACCAGGCTCGCGCGCGCCCTGCCGGACAAGCCGGTGCCCGCGGCCTGTCTCTCCGCGACCGTCGAATATCGCGGCCAGGCCGAGGTCGGCGACGAATGGGCCGAGCCCGACGCCCGCGCGCTCTTCCGCTTCCTGCAGCGCCGCGGCCTGGTGGCCGGCGACCCCGGGCCGCTGCCGCCCGCGCGCTGCGAGGCGACCCGGCTCGATGCCTGCGATGTCGTGCGCACGCCGGCGGCCGGCATCGTCGCCTACAAGCAGCCGCTCGGCGCCATGGTGACCGCCGGCACCGTGATCGCGGAGATCGTCGATCCCACTGCCGACGACCCCCGCGCCGCCCGTACGCAGGTTCGCACGGTTGCGGACGGCCTGCTGCTCTCGCGCCGCGCGGACAAGCTGGTGCGGCCGGGCGACTCTCTCGCCAAGGTGGTCGGGAAAAAGCCGCTGCCGAGCCGCACGGGCTATCTGCTCGAAGATTGAGGCGGACCGCGGCACGATCACAACCGGAAGTACTGTTGCACGGCCTCCCTGCGTCCTTCGACAGGCTCAGGATGAGGGGCAATTTTCGTGGCAAAATGAAACTACCTCATCCTGAGCCTGTCGAAGGATGTGCGGCGCTGATCCCAAACTCCCGCAGGGGCGCGCGACCCGACGCGATCTCGGCATAGCAGGCGCCCCGACTTCGCCACAGTCGCACCAATATCGCTCCACATTGCACCGATAGGAATTCAGCCTGCCGCGACGCGCGCAGTGGGTCGGCCGGACGCGGCTGTCACCGTCTCTGGAGGGGAACCACTGCCATGATCTCGATTCATTCGCTCAATCGCCGATGCGCCGGTCGCGCCTTGTTGATCGGCACCGTTCTGCTGACATTGGCCGCCTGTGCGAGCCAACATGCGGAGCAAGGTTCGTACCGCGATATGGGCGCCGCGGCCCAGGCGGCGCCAGCCGCGCCGGCACCGCAGGCCGGAATGGTCGCCATGGACGCCGCACCGGCCGCGCCAGACACGCGAGCGTCCAAGCTCCAATCATATGCGCCAACAATTGCGCAAGCGGCCGTCAACACCGAGCGCTACCAGGACGTCGATCCCAATCCGGTCAAGATCGCGGCGGAGGAACCGGTCTCGACCTTCTCGATCGACGTCGATACCGCCTCCTACAGCAATGTGCGGCGCTTCCTGCACGAGGGCACGCTGCCGCCGCGCGATGCCGTGCGCATCGAGGAGATGGTGAACTACTTCGACTACGCCTACGACCTGCCGAAGCAGCGTACCGCGCCGTTTGCCACTTCGGTCGCCGTCATGCCCACGCCCTGGAATCCCGGCACCAAGCTGCTGCATATCGGCATCAAGGGCTACGACATCGCGCGCCCCGAGCGGCCGCGCGCCAACATCGTCTTCCTGATCGACGTCTCCGGCTCCATGGAGAGCGCAGACAAGCTGCCGCTGGTCAAGCAGACCATGAGCGACTTCGTCCGCCATCTCGACGAGCGCGACCGCGTCGCCATCGTCGTCTATGCCGGGAACGCCGGCACGGTGCTGGAGCCGACGCCGGCCAGCGACACGAACAGGATCCTGGCGGCGATCGACAATCTCGAGGCCGGCGGCTCGACCGCCGGCGGCGAAGGCATCCGCCAGGCCTATGCGCTGGCCGAGCGCAATTTCGACAAGGGCGCGGTCAATCGCGTCATCCTGGCCACCGACGGCGACTTCAATGTCGGCATCACCGATCCGCAGGCGCTCGAGGACTTTGTCGCCCGCAAGCGCGAGACCGGCATCTATCTCTCCGTGCTCGGCTTCGGCACCGGCAACATCAACGACGACCTCTGGCAGAAGCTGGCCCAGAACGGCAACGGCAACGCCGCCTACATCGACAGCCTGATGGAGGGCCACAAAGTGCTGATCGAGGAGGCCGCGGCCACGCTCTTCCCGATCGCCAACGACGTGAAGATCCAGGTCGAGTTCAATCCCGCCGTCGTCGCGGAATATCGCCTCATCGGCTACGAGACGCGCGCCCTCAAGCGCGAGGATTTCAACAATGACAAGGTCGACGCCGGCGAGATCGGCAGCGGCCGCGAGGTGACCGCGCTCTACGAGATCACGCCGGTCGGCAGCTCGGCCCGCCTCGACGATCCGCTGCGCTACGGCACGCCAGCCGAGCCGGCCGCGGCCGATCGCGGCAGCGAGTACGCGTTCCTGCGCCTGCGCTACAAGCTGCCGGGCGAGCAGACGAGCCGGCTGATCGAGCGCCCGGTGACGGCGTCCAACGGCTATGCCAGCTTCGAGCGCGCGCCGGCGGAGGCCCGCTTCGCCATCGCCGTCGCCGCCTTCGGCGAGCTCCTGCGCGGCGATCCCTATCTGAAGGACTACAACTACGACGACGTGCTCGCCCTCGCCCAACCGGCGCGCGGGAGCGACACGTACGGCTATCGCGCCGAGTTCGTGCAGCTCGTGCGTCTCGCCGGCGGCGCCCAGGCGCAGGCTGCCTTGCATTAGGGCGACCACGTGGGGTCGCCCCTACACGGTCTCGTGTAGG
>JBGPEQ010000560.1:0-3097 GCA_041482855.1 Dongiaceae bacterium
GATGGGCCGCCGGCGCGGCGACTGGCAGATCCGCACGGATACCCGCACGGAACTGCGCTGCACGCGCACGCATTTCGAGTTGACCGCAACACTTGACGCCTACGAGGGCACGGCCAGGGTGTTCGCCCGCAACTGGCGCATTAAAGTGCCGCGGGATGGCATGTAGGGGCGACCGGCAGGTCGCCCGCGTCGCGGTGCGGCGGATAGACGGGCGACCTGCCGGTCGCCCCTACGACCCCAATTCCTGCACCCGGACTCGCGTCAGCTCCACCAGGCATGACGAATAGACGGCGGTCGCATCGGCGCCGCTGTCGCCGGCCTGCTGACGGCGCTTGCATTCGGCATTGCGATAGGCGCGCCAGGCGACATTGGCCTCGGCGAGGCGGTCGCCGAGATGAATGTTCTGGTCGGCCTGATCGCGCTGCGTCGCCGTGTCGCCGGCCTTGGCCTCGGTATCGGCAAGGTTGGCTTCCTCGGCTTCGATCAACTTCTCGAGGCAGGCTTTCGCATCGCTCTGCCCCGAACACTCCGCGAGCGGCGTCTTGGCGACCGCGGCGGCGACCTGCACGCCGGAGGCGCCGGCGACCAGCCCGGCGAATTGCCGTTCGAGATCGGCCGTGAACTCCTGATAGCGCGCCTTGAGGCAGGCCGCGCCGTCGGCCTCGGCCTTGCAGTCGTTGCGCGCTTTCAGCCAAGCCTTGCGGTGCGCCTTCAAGGCGTCCAGGTCCTTGCCCGCCAGCCGCTGCGCGACCTGGCCATAGAGCGGCGCGAACCAGGCGTCGAGCGCCGCCAGTTCGTCGCTCTTGCAGATCTCCTTCTCCGCCCAGTTGCCGGCCTTGGCGCAATCGAAGCTCGGCCCGGCCGCCACTGCTGGCTGGCCGGCAAGGCCGATAACGGCGGCAACTGCCCATGCAACGCCGTATCCGATTTTCATGAGCGCCCCCAAAACCTGATCGTCTGCAAGATGGGCGGCAGACTACCGGGGGCGTCCGTCCGCGGGCAAGCGGCGCGTCAGGCCTTCAGGACGCCACGGCGGATCTGGTCGAGCTCGATCGATTCGAAGAGGGCGCGGAAGTTGCCTTCGCCGAAGCCCTCGTCGCCCTTGCGCTGGATGATCTCGAAGAAGATCGGGCCGATGACGGTCTTGGTGAAGATCTGCAGCAGCAGGCGGCGGTCGCCCGCCTTCGACTCCGGCGCGCCGTCGACGAGGATGCGGTTGCGCCGTAGGCGCGCCAGGTCCTCGCCGTGATTCGGCAGGCGGCGATCGATCGCCTCGTAGTAGGTGTCGGGCGTGTCCAGGAACGTGACGCCGCCGCCGGCCAGCCGCTCGACCGTCGTGTAGATATCGTCGGTACTGAGGGCGATGTGCTGGATGCCCTCGCCGCGATAGGCCGCCAGATATTCCTCGATCTGCGACTTGTCGTCGGAGGATTCGTTGATGGGGATGCGGATCTTGCCGCACGGGCTCGTCATCGCTTTCGAGCGCAGGCCCGTCAGCTTGCCCTCGATGTCGAAGTAGCGGATCTCCCGGAAGCTGAAGAGCCTGGTGTAGAAATCTGCCCACGCCGCCATGCGGCCGCGCTGCACGTTGTGCGTGAGATGATCGACGCCGGCGAGGCCGACGCCCCTGTGCGACACGCCGGCGCCGGCGATCGGCTTGAAATCGACGTCATAGATCGAGCCGTTCGGCCCGTAGCGATCGACCAGATAGATCAGCGAGCCGCCGATGCCCTCGAGGGCCGGAATGTTCAGCTCCATCGGCCCGACCTTGCCGACGAACGGCTTCGCGCCCAGCTCGAGCGCGCGCTTGTAGGCGTAGGCCGCGTCGGCGACGCGGAACGCCATGGCGCAGACCGACGGCCCGTGGGCGCGGGCGAACGCTTGCGCGAAGGATTCGGGCTCGGCATTGACGATGAAGTTCACGTCGCCCTGGCGGTAGAGCGTGACGTTCTTCGAGCGGTGGCGGGCGACCGCCGCGAAACCCATGGTCTCGAACAGGCGGCCGAGCGCGGCCGGATCGGGCGCCGTGTATTCCACGAACTCGAACCCGTCGGTGCCCATGGGATTGTCCCAGAGATCGGTGCGACCGGCCGCGAGTGGACTCATTGCGCGCTGAACAGCCATTGACATGTCATGCCATCCATAAAATGGAAAAGCTGGGGCCGCGGCGGCGATCAGGCCGCCATCAAACGGCCGATGGTGCCACGATGCAGGACGCGGTCGGTCGTGAGGACCGCCTCGGCCGGCAGCACCGTCTGATCCCGCAGCCGGTCGTAGATCGCCGCAAAATCGCGCCGCGTCGCCCCGAACAGCTCTTCGAAGCTGTCGAGCACGAAATAGGTCTTCTGGAAGCTGTCGATCATGTAGTCGGTGCGCATGATGCGCGTCGGATCGAAGCGAATGCGATTGGGGACCGGGCTCTCGATGGCGTAGGACAGCTCGCCATGGGAGGACAGGATGCCCGCGCCGAAGGCCCGCAGGCCCTCCGGCGTGCGGATCAATCCGAATTCCACCATGTACCAATAGAGCCGCGCCAGCATGGCCACGCCGTCATGGGTCAGCGCCTCCGCGCCCTTCTCGCCATAGGCCTGCATGTAACCGGCAAAGACCGGGTTGAAGAGCAGCGGTACATGGCCAAAGAAATCGTGGAAGATGTCGGGCTCGACGATGTAGTCGAGTTCCTCGCGCCGGCGGATCCAGACCGTCACCGGGAATCGGCGGTGCGCCAGATGGTCGAAGAAGACCTCGTTGGGGATCAGGCCGGGCACGGCGACGAGCTGCCAGCCTGTGGCGGCGGCGAGCTGGCGATTGACCCGGGCGAGATCGGGGATGGCGTCCGCCACGTCCATCATGCGGACGGCATCGATGACCTCATGGCAGGCATAGCGCGGCAGCATCTCGGACTGACGCCGGTAGAGCACACGCCAGATCTCGTGCTCTTCAGCCGAATAGGCGCTCCAGTCCTGCTCGACCGTGTAGTCGGGCCGAATCCGGCTGTAGTCGCCGCGCAGGCCGCTATTGGATGGGACATCGAACATGCGCGGGAGTTTACCAAAGACGCCTTAGTGAAATCTTGCAAAAACTGCCCCATAGGCCC
>JBGPEQ010000561.1:0-3092 GCA_041482855.1 Dongiaceae bacterium
ACATAGGTGCGGTGATCGACCAGGTCGGCGCCGAAACGCGCGGCCATGATGCGTTCGGCGATGGCCATGCCGACCGAATTGGCGAGGCCCTGGCCGAGCGGGCCGGTCGTCGTCTCGATGCCGTCGGCATGGCCATATTCGGGATGCCCCGCGGTGCGGCTGCCGAGTTGCCGGAAGCGCTTGATCTCGTCCAGCGTCATGTCGTCGTAGCCGGTCAGATGGAGCAGCGCGTAGAGCAGCATGGAGCCGTGCCCGGCCGACAGCACGAAGCGGTCGCGGTCGGGCCACTGCGGATGGGCCGGATCGAACTTCAGGAAGCGGCCGAACAGCGCGGTGGCGACGTCGGCCATGCCCATGGGCATGCCGGGATGGCCGGAATTGGCCTTCTCCACGGCATCCATGGCGAGCGCCCGGATGGCGTTGGCCATGTCGCGATGGCTGACGCCGGGCGATGGCGCGGAGGAGGGACGCGGGCTGACTGCTTCCATGATCGCTTCCGGTCGTTTCAGCGGCATGACCGGCCGTTGCCCCGGCCGCGTTGTTGCGGCGCAAATTGCCGACCGAGCCGGGCGCCGTCAACCGCCCATTGCGCAGGCTGAATCGGCGTGGAGATGTCTTGTGCGTTGTTGACGGGAAACCCCGTCGCTGCCATGCTCGAATACTGAAGAAACGTCGTCAGAACCTTGCCTAACGGCCTGAAACAACGGCAATGTCGCGGGTCATGAACGCCTTGGAACAACTCGATGTGGCGATCGATCGTCTGCAGACGGCGGTCGAGAAGCGTCTGGGCCGGGATCAGGCCGAGCGCGAGCGCCTGAACGATGAGCTTAAGGGCCTGCGGCAGAACCACGTCGCCCTGCAGAGCGAGGCCCGCACCGTGTCGTCGCGTCTCGACGCCGCCATCGGCCGCCTGCGCTCGATACTCGAAACCTGAGGTGGGGAATGTCCAACGTCGTCGTCACCATCAACGAGCGGACCTACGATCTGACCTGCAATGACGGGCAGGAACAGCATCTCCGGGGCTTGGGCGCCGATATCGCCCGCCGCGTCGACGAGTTGACGAAGACGGTCGGCCAGCCGGGCGAAGCGCGACTGCTGCTCATGGTCGGACTGTTGCTGGCGGACGAGCTGGCCGACGCCAACGCCGAGATCGACCGCCTGCAGCGCGACCACAGCCGGGCGCCCGCCATCGACGAGGAGGCGGTGGCCGCATCGCTCGAGCGGCTCGCAAAGCACGTACAGGACATTGCGGCAAGGCTCGAAGCAGCCTAAGTATCTGTCACGGGCGGGACTGCACGGTGCGACAGGCCGACTCAATCCCCGGGGCCAATATCTACCTCTAGGGAGCTGTCCCTGCCGGGACCCTGGTCTCGGTATCACGGCGCCCACCTGCGTAAGCAGGCCACGGTGGAACCATGCGTGCCATCGGCTGCGGCGGCCCCGTCCGGCCCTATCTGCTAAGCGCGGTCCCCCCGGGACCGCGTTTGCACTAGTTAAGGCTGCCATTGCTGACCCAGACCCTGTTAACCCCATCGGCCGACATCGACACGGCGAAAGCATTGCTCCGCCGCAATGCGACTGAGCGCCGTCGGGTGGCTGTCCGCGACAGCCCCAATGCAGGTGCGGTCGTGCGCGACAACTTCCTCGCCGCGGTCAAAGTGCCCGCCGGGATACCGGTCTCGGCCTATTGGCCGCTCGAAGAGGAGTTCGATCCGCGGCCGCTGTTCATGGAGTTGGACCGCCGCGGCCATCCGATCGGCCTGCCGGTCATCCTCGGCAACGGCCAGCCGCTCCTGTTCCGGCGCTGGGAGCCGGCGACGGAGCTGGTGCGCGGACCGTTCCGCGTCATGACGCCGCCGCCGACCGCGCCGGAGATCATCCCGAATTTGCTGCTCGTGCCCCTATTGGCCTTCGATCGCGCCGGCTACCGCCTCGGCTATGGCGGCGGCTTCTACGACCGCACGATCGCCAAGCTGCGTAATGCTGGCGAAGCTCTTGCAGTGGGCGTCACCTTTGCAGCGCTCGAGGTACCGTCCGTGCCGCGCGACGACACCGATCAGCCGCTCGACTGGATCGTGACCGAGCGTGAGGCAATTCGGATTGGCTATCAGCTCTCAGCTATCGGCTCTCGGGAGATCGTGGCTGAAGTGCCGTCGAGAGTTGAAAGCTGATGGCTGAAAGCTGAGAGCTAGTTTCATGCGCCTTCTCTTCTGCGGCGATATCGTCGGGCGATCGGGTCGCGACGTTGTAGTGGAGCATGTGCCGCGCCTGCGGCGGGAACTCGGGCTCGATTTCGTCATCGTCAACGGCGAGAACGCCGCCGCCGGGTTCGGCATCACCGAGAAGATCTGCAATGAGCTCTACGCCGCCGGCGTCGATGTCATCAGCACCGGCAATCACGTCTGGGACCAGCGCGAAACGGTCGGCTTCATCGATCGCCATCCGCGTCTGCTGCGGCCGAGCAATTTCCCAGCCGGCACCCCAGGGCGCGGCGCCAACCTTTACACGACGACCGGCGGACGCAAGGTCTTCGTCGTCAACGTGATGGGCCGGCTGTTCATGGATGCGCTCGACGATCCCTTCGCCGCGGTCGAGCGCGAGCTGGCGTCGCAGCGTCTGGCCGCCACCGCCGACGCCATCGTGGTCGACGTCCATGCCGAGGCGTCCAGCGAGAAAATGGCCATGGGCCATATCTGCGACGGCCGCGTCTCGCTCGTCGTCGGCTCCCACAGCCACGTCCCGACCGCCGATCACCAGGTCCTGCCCAAGGGCACGGCCTACCAGACCGATGCCGGCATGTGCGGCGACTATGATTCGGTCATCGGCATGGACAAGACGCTGCCGATCCAGCGCTTCACCCGCAAGCTGCCGACCGACCGACTTTCGGCGGCGATGGGCCCGGGCACGCTCTGCGCCGTCTTCGTCGAGACCGATGACAAGACCGGCCTCGCCCGCCGCGTCTCGCCGGTGCGGATCGCCGGGCGGTTGGAGTCCGTTGTCCCGACGGCCTGACCGTACCGGCGGTCGTCGCCGCAATCTTGCCATATTGCCGCACTAGCTAGGGCCGGACGCATTGTCCGCGCCCCCACCAG
>JBGPEQ010000562.1:0-3091 GCA_041482855.1 Dongiaceae bacterium
ATTGCCCCTCCGCATCGAGCAGGCTGGATGCCCGCCGCAGCACAGCCTCAAAGGACGTCTTGCTGTAGGGCGAGAACTCATTTTCTGGATTGATCTGCTTGAAGTGCTCGCGCGCAAAGCGCAGCAGTGCGTCCGCGCCGACGATTTCAAGCTCTTGGTATGGCTTTACCGCCAGCGCTGGCTCGGCAGAACGCGGACGGATTTGGATGGCACCGTCCCCGGGATCGATATCAAACTCGACCAGCTGTTCAAGCAATGGGTGCACGATCGACTGCTTAGAGTGGTTCCAAAGTGCGACACCAATGCCACAAACCACTTCCAACGGTCGCTCGACGCCTTGCGTCTCGATAGCTTGCTGTTGGCTGAAGAAGGCCTCGTAGATTCGGATCGTTTCACGTCGCGGCTTTTCGTTTTCGGCCCAGGTAATCCAAGGTCCCTCTATATACTCCCGGACCGCTGCCTCTGCCTCGTGATCGTTTTCAAGGCGCAGCACGACGTCACGTAGTTGCTCAGGCGGCACACCACCGCGTCCAAGCATGGCCGGCGCCACGTCCTGCCCGTTTGCGCGGCCGCTATGAACGAGCGACTCGGCGTCCTCGCGCTTGACCGTGACGACGCGCATCGCTTGAACGCTCGGTTGTCTGAGGGGATCGCGGCTGACCGTTATCCAGTTCTTGATCTCCTCAGGCACCGCAGGCGGATCGGTTCGCGCCAGCCGGTCAATCTTTATCCAGGCGCGTTCGTCACCTTCGGCAACGTCATGATGAATGCCAATTCGGTTTTTTAGGTCACTTTCGTGGAACAACAGGGCATGGTAGTCGGAAAGTCGAAACACTGCCCGTTCGGCAAGTGTTGCCATGCGTTCCGTGTAGTCCAAAAGGCCTATGAGCTGAGGGCGAATGTCCATCCAAGATAGTCTAGTCGTTTTGCAGCGAACTGTAACGACAAGTTCAAATGAACGTAAAGTCTTCGCAGCGGCGCGCTTCCCGCCAGAGTTCTAAAATGAGGAGACAGTAACGGCCCGCTAGCCAGAGGCGAGTGTGCAATGTCGCCGTAGCACGGCTGGCGTGTCCCGCCTGCGGTCACGCAAGCGAGAAGGGACGTGTTTCAGATCTGCCCCTAAAAACATCGCCAATGGCGAGTCGCCATCGTCCTGCGCTTACGCCTTCTTCGCGAACGCCGAGCCCTGGCGCTTGGCCATGAAGGTCCTGGCCGTCTCCACGGCCACGGCGGCGTCGCGGCAGTAGGCGTCGGCGCCGATGGCGTTGGCGAACTGCTCGTTCAGGGGGGCGCCGCCGACCAGCACGACGTAGTCGTTGCGGACGCCCTTCTCGATCAGGGCGTCGATGACGACCTTCATGTAGGGCATGGTGGTCGTGAGCAGGGCCGACATGCCGAGGATGTCCGGGGCGTGCTCGTCGATCGCCTTCAGGTAGTTCTCGACCGGGTTGTTGATGCCGAGGTTGATGACCTCGAAGCCGGCGCCCTCCATCATCATGGCGACCAGGTTCTTGCCGATGTCGTGGATGTCGCCCTTGACCGTGCCGATGATCATCTTGCCGATCTTGGGAGCGCCCGTCTCGGCCAGGAGCGGGCGCAGGATGAACATCCCGGCCTTCATGGCGTTGGCGGCCAGCAGCACCTCCGGCACGAACAGGATGCCGTCGCGGAAATCGATGCCGACGATGCGCATGCCCTCGACCAGCGCCTTGGTCAGCGTGTCGTAGGGGGTCCATTTGCGCTCGAACAGGAGGATGTTGACGCCGTCGACGACCTCGTCCTTCAGGCCGTCATAGAGGTCGTCGTGCATCTGCTGCACGAGTTCGTCGTCGCTGAGCGAGCGGAGGTCGAGTTCGCCTTTGTCGGCCATGAGCTGTGTCCGTTGTCCTATGGGCAGTGCCTGTACGCCCGCTAATCTGGCACGGCCGGCACGCTAGTCAACGGCCGCCGCGGGGCGCGCGTCGCGGCGACGCCAATTGACGGTTGCGCGACATGACTTGCCTGAAGCCGACATCAGTGGTGGCCGAGCGCGATGCCTTGGGCCTTGGTTACGGCCTCCTCGCGGCGGTCGCCGGCGAAGCCCCGGCCGTAATAGCGCTCGATCCGCACCTGCAGCAGCTCGAACACGATCGACATCGCCCAGTAGAGCGCCGCCGCGGTCAGCAGCATCTCCATATAGCGGAAGTCGGAACGGCCGTAGGAGCGGGCCAGGAACATGAGCTCCCAGACGCCCAGCAACGAGACCAGCGAGGAGTCCTTCAGCATGGCGATGAACTGGCTGAAGGTCGGCGGGATGATCACGCGCATGGCCTGGGGCAGGACGATCTTCCACATGATCTGCGCCCGCTTCAGACCGAGCGCTGTCGCCGCCTCGCTCTGGCCCTTGGCAATCGATTCGATGCCGGCGCGGTTGATCTCGGCCAGATAGGCGCCGTAGTTGAGCGACAGCGCGATGATGCCGGAGGTGACGCCGCCGAGCACCAGGTTCAGCTGCTGGGCGAGGCCGAGATAGATCAGGTAGATCTGCAGCAGCAGCGGCGTGCCGCGGAAGAACGAGATATAGAAGGTCGCGACGCCGAAGGCGAGGGCGCTGGACGACATGCGGCCGAGGCCGGCGGCAAAGCCGATCAGGGAGGAAAATCCTATGGAGATGACGCTGATGAACAGCGTCATGGCGGCGCCGATGACGAAGCCGCTCGCGTCCAGCCGCAGGCCCGCGAGAAACGGGAACTTCGCGACGATCAGCGAATATTTGAGATCGAAGTTGTAGGCGAAGGCGATGAATCCGAGCAGCAGGATGAGCCAGACGATGGCGACACGGCTGCGGAACTGCGCCAGCTTCGAGAGGCCGCCGACGATCAGCGTCAGCAGCCCGACGGCCGCTGCGGCGATGAGGCGATCGAGGGTATCGGCCGGCGCGCCCTCGGGCACGCCGAGCAGCCGTCCGATCAGGCGCCCGAGCGGCCCGGCGCTGGCGGCCAGATCATAGGCGCCGTAGGAAGCGCCAAACGCGAGCAGGGCCAGCGGCCAGCCGGGGCGCAGGTCACGGGGGAGCGGGGCGTCGGCGGGCGGCGCTGTCATCGTGGGGGAA
>JBGPEQ010000563.1:0-3090 GCA_041482855.1 Dongiaceae bacterium
GCACTATCTGCGTTCATCCCTTCTTATCTGCGTTCATCCGCGTTCCCCTTCTTCTCTGCGTCTCTGTGTCTCTGCGGTGAATCTTCCTTCGCCCGCGGCGCCCCGTTAGAGCGCTTTCAACAACGCCTCGATCTGGCCCGGCTCGCCCACCGACGAGGCCGCGATCTCCCGGTCGATGCGCTTGACGAGGCCCGCCAGCACTTTCCCGGCGCCGATCTCCACCATCTTCTCCACGCCCTGCTCCTTCATGAACAGCACGCTCTCGCGCCAGCGCACCAGGCCCGTCACCTGCTCCACCAGCAGCTTGCGGATCGTGGCGGCATCGACGACCGCGCGCGCCGTCACGTTGGCGACCAGCGGCACCGCTGGATTGACCAGCGCCGCTTCGGCCAGCGCCTCCTTCATGGCGTCGGCCGCCGGCTGCATCAGCGGGCAATGGAAGGGGGCGGAGACCGGCAGCAGCACGCTGCGCTTGATGCCGCGCTCGCCCGCCAGCACGATCGCGCGCTCGATCGCCACTTTGGCGCCGCTGATGACCACCTGCCCGGGCGCGTTGTCGGTGGCGGGCGTGCAGACCGCGCGCGTCTCCTTCGCCGCCGCTTCCGCGATCGCCTTCGCGACCTCGAGGTCGGCGCCGAGCAGCGCCGCCATGGCGCCTTCGCCCACGGGCACCGCCTCCTGCATGGCGCGCCCGCGCTGCTTCAAGAGCCGTGCCGTGTCGCCGAGCGGCAGCGCGCCCGCCGCGGCCAGCGCCGAATATTCTCCGAGCGAATGCCCGGCCACGAACGCAATCCTATCGGCCAGCCGCACGCCGCCCTCGCGCTCGATCACCCGCACCACGGCCAGGCTCACCGCCATCAGCGCCGGCTGGGCATTCTCGGTCAGCGTCAGGTCCGACTCCGGCCCCTCGAACATGAGGCGTGTGAGCCGCTGCTTCAGCGCCTCATCGACCTCCTCGAACGCCTCGCGCGCGGGCGCAAAGGCTTCCGCCAGCGCCCGGCCCATGCCGACGGCCTGGGATCCCTGGCCCGGAAAGACGAAGGCCGTGGTCATATGCGCGTGATATCCCCCTGGGGCCGATGCCGCGACCCGCGGAAAGGCCGCTAGTCATAGCGGCGACGGGGAGCCTGTCAAGCGAGAGGCCACGGACATCTGCGCGGAGGCCGCCGTGAGGAGCGCCGTGCGTCCCACGACAAGCTCAGGATGAGGTTCTTCCTTCGTGCCACGAAGACTCGTCCTCATCCTGAGCCTGTCGAAGGACGCATGATCGTCGTGCAGCCCGCGCCAGGCGGCACTCCGTCCCCTTTTCGCCGTCAGCGCGTCTCGCGGCTGCCGGCGCCGATCGGTATGCCGAACTGGCCCGTATCCCGGTTGAACGAGAGCTGACCATGCTCGCAGCCTGCCAGCACGGCCAGGGCCAGCGCGGCAGCGAGCCAGCGACCCGCCCTGCCGACATAGACGCTGTGACGCTCCGCCGGCTGCTCCGGCGACAGGGCGCGATCGGACATGCTTCCTCCATCCTGTAGTGCGAAAGCCGTGAGTGGGCCAACGAAGAACACTGCTTCCGGGCCGGCCCGCGCGGAAAGGCGACCCGCCCGCGATCCGTATCGTCCCGGAGCCGACTACGATATTGTGCGCCTGACGCGCTTGATCAACCCGTCCGACCATGGCGCCGATCAAAGCGCCGTGATCGCATAAGGCGCCTTGGCGCTATCCCGAAGCCCGCGTCGGCGCTACAATTCCCGAGGGATTGATCGATGGACTGTAGGAAATATCGGATTCACGCCAAGCGTTTTACAAATGGGAGCCTCGCATGAAGATCACAACCAAAGTCATCAAAGAGAAAAAAGGCGCCGGTCGCCTCGGCCGCCACGTCGAGCACGACCCGCAGAGCCGGGCGTTCTCGGCCGGCACGGCCGCCATCAAGACGGTCAGCTACCAGCGGCACGGCAGCGCGTTCGACCAGGGCGACCTCGGATCCTGCACCGGGAACGCGATGGCGGGGGTGCTGATGACCGAGCCATTCTGGGTCAGGGGGCGCAATCTGTCCGAGGACGATGCGGTCGCGCTCTACAAGGCCGCGACAAAGCTCGACAACATTCCAGGCAAGTACCCGCCCGATGACACCGGCAGTTCCGGGATCGGCGTCATGAAGGCGGCCGTGAAGGCAAAGTACATCGCCGGCTACGCGCACACCTTCAGCCTCGATCAGCTCCTGGGCAGTCTCGTGCTCAGGCCCGGAATTCTCGGGATCAACTGGTACGACTCCTTCGACTCCCCCGGGCCCGACGGCGAATGCCGCCTCACGCCCTCCGCCAAGGTGCGCGGCGGGCACGAGGTTCAGTTGTTCGGCATTGACGCCACGAAAAAGCGGGTGTGGTGCTACAATTCCTGGGGCGCCACATGGGGCGGCCGCAAGAACGGCACCTTCTACGTTTCCTGGAAGACGCTCGAACGGCTCCTCGGCGAACAGGGCG
Organism: Dongiaceae bacterium; assembly: GCA_041482855.1. GTDB lineage: Bacteria > Pseudomonadota > Alphaproteobacteria > Dongiales > Dongiaceae > JBGPEQ01. Next base: position 2,478 of record JBGPEQ010000563.1, read on the forward strand.
ATGCGACGTTCCCGCGTACCGCTTGACGGCGTGACGCGCGGCTGATGTCGTCGCGCCCATAGCGGCGAACCCTCCGGCTCGACTCGGCGGTAGGCCGCCGGTGTCGGGTCGGGTGCTACGCGCTGGCGTCGCGCGCCCGCCGTTCGCCGCCGCTCTTCCTATTTTCCGTCATACGCCTTCTTCAGGGCGGCGATATCGAGCTTGACCATCTTCATCATCGCCTGCATGGCGCGCTGCGATTTCGCGGCGTCCTTGTCCTGCAGCATCTCGCCCAGGACGGTCGGCACGATCTGCCAGGACACGCCATACTTGTCCGTCAGCCAGCCGCATTGCTGCTCCTTGCCGCCGGCCAGGAGCTTTGCCCAGTAGTCGTCGATCTCCGCCTGCGTCTGGCATTTCACGAACAGCGAAATGGCCGGCGTGAACTTGTACTGCGGGCCGCCATTCAACGCGTGAAACGTCTGTCCCTCGATCTCGAAGGTGGTCCCCATGGCCTTCCCGTCGGGGCCGGGCATCACGCTCAGCCGCTTGGAATTCTTGAAGACGGAAAGATAGAAGTTCGTCGCCTCTTCGGCGTTGCCGTCGAACCAGAGGAACGGGGTGATCTTGTTCA
>JBGPEQ010000564.1:0-3088 GCA_041482855.1 Dongiaceae bacterium
CTTCGCCTACAACACCGAGACCATCAAGGACCGCCCCGACTCGATCGAGGTGTTGTGGGATCCGAAATACGCCGGCCATGTCGGCTGGCGTGACGATGCTATCGAATCCGTGCAGATGGCGGCGCTCGCCACCGGCCAGGACATGAACAATCCGGCCGACCTCGACAAGGTGAAGGAGAAGCTGCAGGCCCTCAAGCCGCAGATCAAGACCTTCTGGTCATCCGAGGACGAGTGGAACAAGCACATGGCGGCGCACGACTACGACCTCGCCGTGTACTGGAGCGGCTCGGCCGCGCGCAGCAAGAAGGCCTTTCACCTGCCGGTCGATTTCGTGGTGCCGAAGGAGGGCGCGATCGGCTGGTATGACGGGCTGTCGATCGCGGCCGGCGCGCCCAATCCGGAGGGCGCCCACCAGTTCATCGACTTCATGGTCAGCCCGGAATTCTACGTGAAGTGGGACACCGACGTCGGCGCGCCCGCCTCGGCCAACGCCAAGGCCAATGCGCAGCTGCCGGCCGATGCGATGAACCGGACCGTCCTCGGCGATCCCGAGATCGTCAAGCGGCTGCAATGGATGGCGCCGATGTCCGACGAGCAGAAGGCCAAGTACCAGGAGCTCTGGGACGAGGCCAAGACCTACTTCGCCCAATAGCCGCCGCCGGCCCGGTGGCGCCGCCGCGCGCTGCCGGGCCCGCCCGCTCGTGATCGGGAGCTGCCCTTGCGTCGCGCCGTCCGGCAGCGTCTCACCATCCTCTGGTTGACCGCGCCGGCCTATGCCTGGCTGGCCCTGACGATCTTCCTGCCGCTGTCGGCGATGTTCTATTTCAGCTTCCTGAGCGCGCTGCCGCTGCCGGGGCGGACGGTGTCGTTCACGCTCGACAGTTACCGCACGATCTTCACGAAGGAACTTTATCTCATCAACGCCAAGCGCTCCCTGCTGCTCGGGCTCCATGTGACGCTCGGCTGCATCGTCATCGGCTATCCCGCCGCTCTCGCCCTGGCCAAGTATGTGCGCGGCCGGTGGCGCGAGGCGGTCTTCCTTTTGATCGTGCTGCCCTTCTGGAGCAACGGGCTGGTGCGCACCTTTTCCTGGACGATGGTGTTGCGCAAGGATGCCCTGCTGGACTGGTTCGTCCGGCTGTTCATACCGGATGCCCCGTCGCTCGATCTGCTGTTCAGCTACCCCGCGATCATCATCGGACTGGTCCACGCCTACGTCCCCTACATGATCCTGACCTGCTACGTGTCCCTCCAGGCCATCGACGACTCCCTGATCGAGGCGGCGCGCAGCCTCGGTGCGCCGGCGCTGACGGTCTTTCGCCGCATCATCCTGCCGCTGAGCCTGCCGGGAATGATCGCGGGCACGATCCTGATCTTCGTGCCGGTCATCGGCTCGTTCATGGAGCCGGCGATTCTCGGCGGCAAAGACGCCATCATGTTGGGCCCGATCATCGAACACCAGTTCACGGCCTCGGCCAACTGGCCGCTGGGCGCGGCGTTGTCCTTCATGCTTCTGGCGATCGTGCTGGCGATTCTGGCCGCCTCGTGGCCATTCCTTCGCCCCCACCTTCAGAACGCCTAGGATCGCCGCGACATGGGCAAAATCGGCATCACGCTCGTCCGCGGTTATCTCGTGCTGCTGTTGCTGTTCCTGTATCTGCCGATCGCCGTGATGGTCGTGATGGCCTTCAACCAGTCGCCGCTCTACCAGCTGCCGTTCGTGTTCGACCTCAAATGGTTCGCCGCCCTGTCCGACAATCAGCGGCTGCTCGACGCCGGCTTCAACACGATAAAGATCGCGCTCATAAACACCGTCATCGCGACGGCGCTCGGCAGCATGGCCGCCCTGGTGTTCGCCCGCTACAGTTTCCGGGGCAAGACGCTCCTGCAGCTCCTGCTGTTTCCGCCCATCACGATCCCCTGGCTCATCATCGGCAACTCCATGCTGTTCATGTTCTATTGGATCGGCATCAGCCGCGGCCTCCTCGCCATGCTGCTCGGCCATGTCGCGCTCTCGCTTCCCTACGTGATCATCGTCGTCGGCGCGCAGTTCAAGTCCTTCGGCACCACCCTCGAAGAGGCGGCGGCGACGCTCGGCGCCTCGCCCCTGCAGGCCTTCCGGCGCGTCACCCTGCCGATGATGGCGCCGGGCATGATGGCGGCGGCGCTGTTCGCCTTCGCCGTCTCGTTCGACCAGTTTGTCATCTCCTATTTCCTCGCAGCACCGGGCGTGACGACATTGCCGGTCGAGATCTACACCGCCATCCGCAAGGGCTACACGCCGGAGATCAACGCCATCTCCACCGTCATCATCGTCGTCTCCATGGGACTGATGCTGCTGGTGGCGCGGTTCTATCGTTTCAGCGGCGAGCGCTGAGGCCGCCGCATGAGCCGGGTCGAGGTCGATCGCGTGAGCAAGCACTACGGCACGGTGCGCGCCCTCGACGAGGTCTCCCTGGCCTTCGCGGACGGCGAGTTCTTCGGCCTCCTCGGCCCCAGCGGCAGCGGCAAGACCACGCTGCTGCGCGCCATCGCCGGCTTCGTCGAGCCCGACAGCGGCGACATCCGCTTCGACGATCGGCCCGTGCGCGATGTCGCGGTACACCGGCGCGAGATCGGCATGGTGTTCCAGAACTACGCCCTCTTCCCGCATATGAGCGTGTTCGACAATATCGCCTTCGGCCTCTCGGTACGGCATCTGCCGGCTGCCGAGATCAAGGCGCGCGTCACGGAAATTCTCGGCCTGGTGCGGCTCGCCGGATACGAGGAGCGCCGCCCGCGCCAGCTCTCGGGCGGCCAGCAGCAGCGCGTCGCCCTGGCCCGCGCCCTCGTGACCAGGCCGCGCGTCCTGCTGCTCGACGAGCCCCTCGGCGCGCTCGACAAGAAACTGCGCGACCACATGAAGATCGAGCTCAAGCGGCTGCAGCGCGAGATCGGCATCACCACGATCTACGTGACCCACGACCAGGAAGAAGCGCTCGCGATGTCCGACCGGATCGCGGTGATGAATGCCGGCAAGGTCGAGCAGATCGGCGCACCGTCCGATATTTACGACCGGCCAAGCACGCGCTTCGTCGCCGATTTCATC
>JBGPEQ010000565.1:0-3088 GCA_041482855.1 Dongiaceae bacterium
CGCTGGACGTTACCTCGGCCCGCTGGACATGGGGTACATCGCTCGGATTCGAGACCGAAGGGGCGACCGGAAGATCACCCGCCGCGGTTCGTGGCGCAAGACGGGCGACCTGCCGGTGCCCCTACGTGACCGCGACTCCCGGTCCTCTGCGTCTCCGCGGCTCCGCGTCTCCGCGTAACCTCACCCCTTCTCGTCCAGCGAGCCGCCTCAGTTCTCCGCTGGACATGGGGTTCATCCTTCACTTTCTGCGGGTCGCAGAAATTTTGACATCCTTCCCTGCTGACAAGCGGCGGCGCATCGGTCATCGTTGCGGCATCGGATTCGAATCGCCTGCATGGTCACGCTGTCGCCGCAGATGCTCCTCCGCGCCTACGCCATCGGGGTCTTTCCGATGGCCGAGGGCCGCGACGACCCGGAGATCTACTGGATCGATCCGGAGCTGCGCGGCGTCCTGCCCCTGGACTCCTTCCACATGCCGCGGCGGCTGAAGCGCACGCTGCGGCAGCGCCCGTTCGAGGTCCGCTGCGATACCGACTTCGAGGGCATCATCAAGGGCTGCGCCGCGCCCGGGCCGGGGCGCCGCGACACCTGGATCAACAGCCAGATCCTGCTCTTGAACCGCCAGCTCTTTCAGATGGGGTTCGCCCACACCATCGAGTGCTGGCAGGACGGCCGGCTCGTCGGCGGGCTCTACGGCATCGCCATCGGCGGCGCCTTCTTCGGCGAGAGCATGTTCAGCACGGAACGCGATGCCAGCAAGGTGGCGCTCGTCCATCTCGTCGTCAGGCTGAAGCGCGCCGGCTTCCTGCTGCTGGATACGCAGTTCGTCACGCCGCACCTGCAGCGCTTCGGCGCCCTCGAGATCGGCCGGCCGGAATACCGCCAGCGGCTGGCGCGGGCGATCGCCGCGCCGGCCCGCTTTCAGGGCGAAGTCTCCGATGCGGAGCTGGAGGCGTTCTTGCAGTCGAGCACCCACACGTCATAGACCGGATGCTCCATCGCCGAGAGCGCCGGGCTGGAGGCGAACATCCAGCCGATGAACGGCGTCGCCGGCGCCTCGCCGGGCCGCTTCTCCACGATCTCGAGGAAAGCCGCACTCTCCGGCGTCTCTTCGGGCGGCCGCTTGTCGCAGGCGCGCGCCGTGATTTGGAGGTTCCCGAAGGCGACCGTCTTGCCGACCGGCACCTCCAGCACGGAGACCCGCGCCGACACCTTGTCGAGCGCCTGCAGCACGGCGATCTCATAGGGATCGGCCCTGGCCGCCGCCGCGCTCAGCGTGAGCGCCGCGACCGCCGCCGGCGCCCACACGAAGCGGCGCCTACCCACGTTTGTCGGACTTGCGGTAGGGATTGACGAGCGACGCCATGATCCGCTCCATCACCGCGCGCACCTGCGCCTCGTCGCACTCCATCAGGACGGCGTCTTCGAACGCATCCTGGGCCATCTGCTGCAGTTCGGTCAGGTTCTCGTTGAGGACCTTGATCTTGTCGACGCAGGAGACCGGCTTGCCGTCGGGCTGCCGCCAGATGGGAAGCTCGATCTTGTCGGGAGATTGGCTCACGCGGCGGAGCATATCAGCCGAAAATGGCGGCGCAAGGGCGCGGCCTCAGGCCGGCTTGTCGGCGGCGAACCGCAACCTCACATAGTCGGCCGACCAGGTCCCGTCGGCGCTGCAAAGATGCGGCCGCAACGCCGCGGCGACTTCGCTCAGAAAGCCCGCTCGCTCGGCTGCCGGCACGCGGCGCGTGAAGTTCTCGGCGAAGTTGTCGAGCCAGTCGACGATGTCGCCCGGTAGCGGCGTCGGGCGCGGAATCAAGTCGATGGCACGCACGCGAAATCCCTGTGCCTCCAGCAGGCCGCGATACTCCGCAGGCGTCGGGAAGTACCAGGGCACAGCGGCGCGTCCATCGAGCCCACGGCGATCCAGGGCCGCCACCAGCGCGGTCATGATATGATGTACGTTGCCGTGACCGCCCATCTCGCCGACAAAGCGTCCACCCGGCTTGAGCGCGCGCCAGACGCCGGCAATGACGTCGGCCGGCCGCCGCATCCAGTGCAGCGCCGCATTGGAGAACACGGCATCGAACTCGCTGTCGAACGCGAGCGCTTCGCCGGACATGACGCGGGCATCGAAGCCTGCCGCGCGCGTCGCCGCCACCATCTCGGCGCTGCTGTCGACGCCGACCACGATGGCGCCGACCTCGCCCAGCCGCCGGGTCAGCGCGCCGTCGCCGCAGCCAAGATCGAGAATGCGCTCGCCGGCCTTCGGCGCCAGCAACTCCACCACGGGCTGGCCGAGTTCGGCGACGAAACGCGCGTTGCGGGCGTAGCGAGCGGGATCCCAGTGCTGCGTGGGGTTCGCGTCGACGCGCGGCGCGGCAGTCATTGCGATGGAGTTGGAGTCGAGGATGGCGCCTCGCCGCCGCCGGCCTTCTTCTCCAACCCGCCGAAGACGAAACGGCCGAGCAGGTCGACGATGTTGATCGGATCCTGCGTCTTCGAGATCTGCCCTCCCGGGTTCAGCATGGTCTCGTCTGCGCCCGGCTGCAGATCGAGATAGTTCGAGCCCAACAGTCCATCGCTCAAGATGCGCGCCGAGGTGTCCGTCGGCAGCTTCACGGAATCCTTGATGCTCAGATTAACCAGGGCGCTGTAGTCCTGGGGATCGAGCGAGGTGTCGACTACGCTGCCGACCTTGATGCCGGAGAGACGGACATCGCTGCCCGGATTGATCCCGCTGACATTGTTGAATTTCGCGGTTACCACGTAGCCGCTGATTTTCCCGGCGTTCGAGCTGGAATAGGCGAAGGTGAGGAAGACCACGGCGATGATCAACACGACCCCGCCCATGATGGTTTCGATGACGTTGCGATGCATGGCTGCGCCTCGCGCTTAGGACGGAACCCAGGGTTCGTAATCGCCGGTGCCCTTGGCCCGCTGTCCGCCCTTCAGCGTATGGCCGGGCGGGCGATAGGCCTGCCCGGTGCCGGTCAGGTTGGACTGGTGCGGCTTCTGCCAGGGCCGCGGCCGCGCCGCGCCCGCCTTGGGCGGATCGACGACGGTGCGGTGCAGCCAGGCGTGCCATTCC
>JBGPEQ010000566.1:0-3079 GCA_041482855.1 Dongiaceae bacterium
CGCCTTGCCGCCACGCGGTGGCGCGACTTGCCAGGCCGGCTCGATGGCATGGCCGATGGGTTCCAACTTCGGCAGCGGCAGCTCGCTCGCCGGCGTGTCATGGCCCGTGTGGGCGGCGGCGCGGCGGCCGGCCTCGAAGCCGCCGCGGACGGCCTCGACAAAACCGAAGCTGCCGATGACCGCGCCGGCGCCGAACTGGCCGGTGGCGAAGCCGCCGGGCACGAAGGCCGCGATCGCCGGGTCGTAGCGCGGCTTGATGCCGGTATGCGAGGTCAGATGGACGGCCGGCGACCAGCCGCCGGACATGCAGACGACGTCGCAGCTCTCCAGCGCCGGCACGTCATCGCTGCCGACCGCGGCCAGCATCGCGCCCCAGACGCCGGCGCGGCCGGCCGCGTCGATGACGGCGGTGCCCATGCGCACGTCGATCCCGGCGGCCGTGGCACGCGCGCGCAATCCCGCGTCCACATCCTGCCGCAAATCAGCGATGGACACGGCGAGACCGGCCCGCGCCAGATCGAAGCCGGCGCGATAGGCGCTGTCGTTGTTGGTGACGACGATGGCCCGCTTGCCTGGCGACACCGCAAATCGATTCAAGTAGGTGCGTACCGCGCCGGCCAGCATCACTCCGGGGCGGTCGTTGTTGTTGAAGACGAGCGGTCGTTCGAGCGCGCCGGCGGTGAAGACGATGGCGCGCGCGCGCAAGGTTACCGCCACCTGGCGCGCCTCGCCCTTGGCGGGATCGGGGCGGCGGTGGTCGTGCCGTTCGACGAGGACGACGGTGTTGCCGTCATAGAGCCCGGCCGCCGTCGTGCGCGTGAGCACGCGGACGTTGCCCAGCGATTCCAGCTCGGTGACTCGCGCCGCGAGCCAAGCGTCGGCCGATCCGCCCGTCGGCTCGGCTAGCAGCGAACCGCCGAGCAGCGCGTCCTGCTCGACCAGCGTGACGCGCGCGCCGGTGCGCCCGGCGGCGATGGCGGTGGCGAGGCCGGCCGGGCCGCCGCCGATGACCAGGACATCGGCAAAGTCGTGGCGGCCCTCATAGCGGTCGGGGTCTGGTTCAAAGGTGCCTTTGCCCAGGCCGGCGGCGCGCCGGATGAACGGCTCGTAGAACATCCAGGCGCCGCGCGTCGGCCCCATGAAAGTTTTGTAATAGAAGCCGGCGGCGAGGAACGGCGCCGCCAGCGAGTTGACGGCCTGCAGATCGAAGCGGACCGAGGGCCAGCCGTTCTGAGTCTGCGCGACGATGCCGTCGACCAGCTCCGTCGTGGTCGCCGGAATGTTCGGCTCGCGGCGGCCGCCCTCGCCCAGCGTCAACAGCGCGTTCGGCTCTTCGATGCCGGCGCTCACGATGCCGCGCGGGCGGTGATACTTGAAGCTGCGGCCGACGACGGCGACGCCGTTCGCCAGCAGCGCCGAGGCCAGCGTATCGCCGGCGCAACCCGTGATTCTCCGGCCGTCGAACGAAAAGGAGATCGGCCGCGCGCGGTCGATGCGGCCGCCGGTCGGCAGGCGATGGGAGGGCGAGCGTCTCATCGATCGGACTCACGAGCGGGGCGCAAGGGCCCGACTTCGTTGGTCGCGGTGTTGCGCTCGAGCCGGAACCACTGCCGGCAGCCCAGCACATGCTGCCAGAACTCGCGATGCGGCCCCTTCGGGTTGTCGAACAGGAAGACGTGGTCGTGCCAGGCCTTCAGGTCGCCGGTGCCGTGCTTCGGCCGCTCCTTGCCGGCGTCGCCGCCATAGCGGAACTCCGTGTAGTCGCGCTCGCCGCACCAGGGGCAGGTGATCCGCAGCATGACTCCGGCCCCTATTGCTTGTAGGTCCAGTTGCCGATGCCGTGCTCATCGAGCTCGTTGCCGCGCTCGAAGCGGTCGAGGCTGAAGCAGCGGTTGAGGTCGTGCTCGTCATCGTTGGCGATGGTGTGGGCGAAACACCAGCCGGAGGCCGGCGTCGCCTTGAAGCCCTGATAGCACCAGCCGCCGTTGAGATAGAGGCCGCCGACCGTCGTCTTGCAGATGAAGGGGCTGCCGTCCGGCGTCATGTCCTGGATGCCGCCCCAGTGGCGCACCAGACGCAGGCGGGATATGCAGGGCATCAATGCCACCGCACTTTCGGCGACGCCCTGCACCTTCGGAAACTGGCCGCGCTGGGTATAGGTGTTGAAGCCATCGATATGCCCGCCGAACACCATGCCACCCTTGTCCGATTGCGAGATGTAGAAGAGGTCGGCGCCGAAGGAGAGCACGTGATCGACCAGCGGCTTGATGGGCTCCGACACGAAGGCCTGCAGGATGTGACTCTCGACCGGCAGCCTGAGGCCGGCCATGGCCGCGACGTGCGAGCTGTGGCCGGCGACCGCGATGCCCGTGCGTCCCGCGAGGATGCGGCCGCGCGTGGTGTCGACCCCGCCGACGCGGCCGCCTTCCATCACGAAGCCCGTCACCTCGCAGTTCTCGATGATGTCGACGCCGAAGGAGTCGGCGGCGCGCGCATAGCCCCAGGCGACGGCGTCGTGCCGCGCCGTGCCGGCGCGCCGCTGCAGCAGTCCGCCATAGATGGGAAAACGCGATTCGCTGGAATAGTCGAGATAGGGCACCAGCTTCATGATCTCGCCGCGTTCCAGCAGCTCGGCGTCGATGCCGTTGAGCCGCATGATGTTGCCGCGGCGCGCCACCGCGTCCATCTGGCTCGGCCCATGCGCCAGCACGAGCTGGCCGCGCTGCGACAGCATGACGTTGAAGTTGAGGGCGTGCGACAGCCCCTCCCACAGCTTCAGCGAGAATTCGAAGAAGGCGGTGTTGCCGCCGATCATGTAGTTCGAGCGCACGATCGTGGTGTTGCGCCCGACATTGCCGGAGCCGATATAGCCCTTCTCGATCACGGCGACGTTGCGGATGCCATGATTGGCGGCGAGATAGTAGGCGGTCGCCAGCCCGTGGCCGCCGCCGCCGATGATCACCACGTCGTAGCTCTTGCGCGGCGCCGGCGCGCGCCAGGCCCGCGGCCAATGCTCATGGCCGGAGAGCGCGTGACGCGCGAGCGCGAAGGCCGAGTACTTCATGGAACGCCGGCGACC
>JBGPEQ010000567.1:0-3074 GCA_041482855.1 Dongiaceae bacterium
CGGCACCAGCTCATTCAAATCGGTCAGGTCGATGCCGCGCGCATTCTTGCGCCCCTGCCCGTAGAGATCGACCGGCAGCGGAATGTGCGGATGCGGCTTGACCGCCAGCCGGCGCACGCGCGCGACGGGATCGCCGATCAGCTCCTCGATCGGCGCCTTCTCGTCGACGATGCGGTTCACGAACGAGGTGTTGGCGCCGTTCTCCAGCAGCCGCCGCACGAGATAGGCGAGCAGGTCCTCATGGCTGCCGACCGGCGCATAGATGCGCGCGGCGAGGCCCATCTTCTCCGGCCCCACCACCTGCTCGTAGAGCGCCTCGCCCATGCCATGCAGGCGCTGGAACTCGAAGTCGCGACTGTTGCCGGCCATCTCCAGCACGGCCGCGAAGCTGTGGGCGTTGTGGGTCGCGAACTGCGGATAGAAGGCGGTCGCATCGGCCAACAGCTTCCGGGCGCAGGCAAGATAGGAGACGTCCGTCGACGCCTTGCGCGTGAACACGGGATAGCCGGGCAGGCCGCGCTCCTGGCTCCACTTGATCTCGCTGTCCCAGTAGGCGCCCTTCACCAGCCGCACCATCAGCCGCCGCTTGTGCCGGCGGGCCATGTCCGCCAGCCAGTCGATGAGCTGGAGGCCGCGCTTCTGATAGGCCTGGATCGCCAGGCCGAAACCGCTCCAGCCGGCCAGGTCGGGATCGCCGGAGACCGCCTCGATGACGTCGAGCGAGAGGTCGAGCCGGTCGGCCTCCTCGGCATCGACCGTGAAGCCGATGTCGACGCGCCTGGCCGCCATCGCCAGCCCCTTCAGGCGCGGCACCAGCTCGTCCATCGCGCGATGGCGCTGCGCGAATTCGTAGCGCGGATGCAACGCCGACAGCTTCACCGAGATGCCCGGGCTCTCGATCGGCCCGCGCTTGCCCGCCGCCGCACCGATCGCCGCGATGGCGGCATGATAGGCGCGCTCGTATCGGTCAGCATCGCCCATGGTGCGCGTCGCCTCGCCGAGCATGTCGTAGGAGTAGCGGTAGCCGCGCTTCTCCATCGCCTGCGCGCGCTCGAGCGCTTCCTCGATGTTGCGGCCCATCACGAACTGGCGGCCGAGGATGCGCATGGCCTGCATGACCGCCTGGCGGATCACCGGCTCGCCGCTCTTCGCCACCAGCCGCCGCAGCACGCCGCCAAGGTCGCGTGTGTCATCGGCCCCGAACCTCACGATCCGGCCGGTCAGCATCAGCGCCCAGGTCGAGGCATTCACGAACAGCGACTCGGACGTGCCCAGATGCTTCTCCCAATCCCCACTGCCGAGCTTGTCCTTGATGAGGGCATCGGCCGTGTCCGCATCGGGAATCCGCAGCAGCGCCTCGGCCAGGCACATCAGCACCACGCCCTCGCGGCTGGTGAGCTGGTATGCGTGCAGGAAGGCATCGATCCCGCCCTGCCCCAGCCGCGCCTCCCGCACGCTGCGCACCAGCTCGCGCGCGCGCAGCGCGATGCGGTCCAGCACCTCTGCCGGCAGCTCCGCCTCTTTCAGGAGCGCCTCGACACAGGCAGTCTCGTCGGCCCGATAGGTCGCACGCAGCCGCTGCCGCAGCGGATCGGGCGGTGCCGGGAAGGGATCGAGAATCATGGCGGGAGCCTAGGCCGCATCGGCAGCGTTCCGCAACGGCGGGGCCGGCGATCTGGACAGCGCCTTCGCCAGCCGGTCGACGACGGCATCGATCTGCCGCTCCGGCAATGCCGTATAGCCCAGGAGCAGTCCCTGCCGCTTCGCGCGCCCGATCCAGTGGCTGGAGAGCGGGGGAGCAGCGATGCCCGCGGCGGCCGCGCGCCGGCTGGCCTCGCGATCATCCATGCGGCCGGCGAGATCGGGATGGAGATAGCCGATCAGATGCATGCCGCCGGGATCGGGGCTCACCTCGAGCAGGCCGCCGAGATGCCGTCGCGCCGCCGCCAGCAGCAGCTCCTGCCTGGCCTTGTAGCGCCGCCGCTGTCGGCGCAGATGGGCCGCCAGATGGCCGCCCGCGATGAACGCCGCCAGCGCCGGCTGCGCCAACATGGCCGGCTGGTCGTCCAGCGCCTGACGCGCCGCCAGGAAGGGCGCCACCAGCTGCTCGGGCAGGACGACGTAGCCGAGCCGGATCGATGGGAACAGGATCTTCGAGAACGTCCCCGCATAGAGCACGCGGCCGTCCCGGTCGAGGCCCTGCATGGCCGCCAGCGGCCGGCCGGCATAGCGCCATTCGCTGTCGTAGTCGTCCTCGAAGATCCAGGCATTCACCTGCCGCGCATAGTCCAGGAGCGCCAGCCGCCGCGCCACGCTCATGGTCATGCCCAGCGGATACTGATGCGACGGGGCGATGCAGATGAGCTTCGGCCGCGCCGCCGCCCGTTGACCTGCCCGCAGCGAGAGCCCATCGCCATCGACCTCGACCGCCACCAGTTCGGCGCCCGCGGCAAGCAAGGGACCGCGCAGTCCGGGGTAGCCGGGGTTCTCCAGCCACACGGCATCGCCGGGATCGAGCAGAAGGCGGGCGGCGACCGTCAGCGCCTGCCGGATCCCGGAGACGATGATCACCTGCTCGGCCGTGCAGCCGACGCCGCGGGCAGCGGCGAGATACTCGGCGATCGCCGCCCGCAGCGGCGGGTGGCCGGCGGTATCTTCGCCCAGCAACATGGCCCGCGCCGGAAGCCGCCAGCTCTCGGCCAAGAGCCGTGCCCACAACGCCAGCGGAAAGCCGGCGCAGTCGGGTTCGCCCGGCCGCAGCAGCCCCCGTGTCATGATCGGCCGGTTGGCGGGCGCCACCAGGGACCGCGCCCGCCGCGCCAATCGCGGCCGTCGCGCCGGCCGCAACGCCTGCGGGCGCAAACGCAGGGGCGCTTTGTCCGGCAGTTCGCGCGAGACATAGGTGCCCGCCCCACGGCGCGTCTCGACATAGCCTTCGCTCAGCAACTGTTCGAGCGCGAGCAGCACGGTATTGCGGGCGACGCCGAGTTCGTCGGCCAACATCCGGCTGGAGGGCAGGCGCGCGCCCGGCCGGAGACGACCGGAAAGGATCAGCTGTACCAGCTCGCGATAGA
>JBGPEQ010000568.1:0-3064 GCA_041482855.1 Dongiaceae bacterium
CTGGAAAGTCATCCTCGGCTACAACGGGGTGATCAATTCCAGTTTGGTGAGCCTGGGCCTGCTCGACAAGCCGCTCGGATTCCTGCTCTACAGCAAGACCTCCGTCGTCATTACGCTCGCCCACGCCTGGGCCGCCGTCGCCATCCTGCCGATCTACGTCTCGCTCGAGAAGATCGACCGCTCGCTCCTGGAGGCGGGCAGCGACCTCGGCGACACCCGCCTGCAACGCTTCTTCCGCATCACGCTCCCCCTGTCGATGCCCGGCACGATCGCCGCCAGCCTGCTCGTGTTCATTCCGACGGTCGGCGACTACATCACGCCCACGCTCGTGGGCGGCACCGACGGCATCATGATCGGCAATGTCGTGCAGTCGTTGTTCGGCAAGGGCAGCAATTGGCCGATGGGGGCGGCGGTCTCCATCGTCGCCATGGCGGTCATCACGGTCCTGGTCTGCCTGTTCCTGTGGGGCGTCGGGCGGCGGCCGACCTCGCGGGCCGAAGGCGTGATCGCACGGTCGGCGCAGCCGCGCTTCGACCTCCTCGCCCTCTATGCCGTGGGCTACCTGGCCTTCCTCTACGCCCCGGTGTTGCTGCTGCCGCTGTTCTCGTTCAACGACAGCATCTTCGTCGCCTTTCCGCTCAAGGGCTTCACGCTCCAGTGGTACGCCCAGATGGCCGAGAACGGCCCGCTCCAGGCGGCGCTGGTGAGCAGCCTCAAGGTCGGCCTCTCCGCGTCCGTGATCAGCACCATCCTCGGCATCTTCGCCGCCAAGGCGGTGACCCGCTATCACCTGCCCTATCGCGGGTTCCTGGTGGGCCTGATCATGCTGCCGCTGGTGGTGCCCAGCATCATCCTGGGCATCGCGCTGCTCACGCTGGTCATCAAGGTGCTGGGGATCGAGCCGTCGCTCTACACCATCGGCGCGTCCCATGTCCTCATCTGCGTGCCCTTCGCCATGCTGGTGATGATTTCGCGCCTGGAGGGCTTCGACAAGAGCCTGGAGGAGGCGTCGCTCGATCTCGGCGAGAGCGCGTGGTCGACGTTCTGGCGCGTCACCCTGCCCCTGGCCATGCCAGGCATCGTCGCGAGCATGCTGCTCTGCTTCACGACCTCGTTCGACGAGTTCCTGCTGGCCTTCTTTCTCTCCGGCAACGAGCCCACCCTGCCGGTTTATATCTGGGGCCAGTTGCGGCTCCCCACCCAGCTGCCGAACGTGCTGGCGCTCGGCTCCTGCATCCTGGCGGCCTCATTCGTCTTCGTCTTCCTGTCGGAGCGGCTGCGCCGCCGGGGCCTGACCACGCCATGACGCCGGGCCGCCTTGCCGCCGCCCTGCTGCTGGTGCTGGCCGCGCTATCGTCGGCCAGCGCTGATGTGCCGGCACTCAGGATCGCAGCGCCCGCGGCCCGGCCCGGACAGGCCGGCGATCTCGCGGGCTTCGAAGCCGATCTGGCGGCGGCGATCTGCCACCGCGTCCCGGCGAAGTGCGAGGTGGTGGCGGCCGCCCGCGGCGGCGATCCGCTGGCGCCGCTGCTGCAGGCGAAGGCCGACGCCGTCATCGCCGGCCTCTCCGTCAGCCCGGAAAGCCAGCGCCGGATCGATTTCAGCCGCGCCTACGCCAGCCTGAACCACGGCTTCGTCGTCATGAAGGCCGGCCGTCTCGGCGATCTGCCGGGCGCGGGCGACACCCTGTCGCTCAACATGAATCCCGACGATGCGACCGCGATGATCGCAGCCTTGCGCACGGCCTTTGCCGGCAAGACCATCGCCGCCGCGCCGGGCACGCCCGACCGCGCCTTCCTGGTTGCCCATTTCGGCGATATCGCTACCGTCCCGGACTACCGGACGGCCGACGCGTTCGAGAGCGACCTCGCCGCCGGAAAGATCGACGCCGTCATGGCGCCGGTCATCGACCTCCAGGCTCTCGCGGCCCGGCCGGCCCACCGCGACCTGGTGCCGGCCGGCCCGCGTTTCTACGCCGATGCGATTCTTGGGTTCGAGCTTGCGGTCGGCGTGCGAAAGGCCGACCGCGCGCCGCACGACATGGTCGACCGCGCCATCGACGACATGATCCGCGACGGTAGCCTGGAGCAGCTGTCGCTCAAGTGGTTCGCCATGGACATCACGCCGCATCGCTGTGCCTGCAAGCCGTTCTGAGCCGCCCAGCGCCATCCATAGAAGGACTCCCGCCATGAACGACATGAACCGTCTGAACGAGAAGGATATCAAGGGCTGGAATGCCGAATATCAGTGGCACCCGTTCGCCGATCCCAACGCGACTGCGGAGGACAAGCCGCTCATCATCGACTCCGGCAAGGACGTCCTCGTCTACGATATCGACGGCAAGGAATATATCGACGGCCAGGGCGGCCTGTGGAACGTCAATGTCGGCCATGGCCGCAAGGAGATCGTCCGGGCCATCGCCGACCAGGCCGAGCGGCTGTCCTATTACTCCCTCTTCGGCGGCACCACCCACGGCCCCTCCATCGAGCTCTCGAAGCTGCTCGTCGATCTCACCGCGCCCGAGGGCATGACGCAGGTGTTCTTCGCCACCGGCGGCTCGGAGGCCGTGGAGTCCGCCTTCAAGCTCGCCCGCCAGTACTGGAAGCTCCGTGGCGAGGCCGAGCGCACCAAGTTCATTTCGCTGCGGCGCGCCTATCACGGCGTCGGCTATGGCGGCCTCTCCGCCAACGGCACGCCCTCCTTCCGCCGCATGTTCGAGCCGCTGATGCCCGGCTTCTTCCAGGTCGAGACGCCCTACCTCTACCGCAATCCCTTCACCGACGATCCCAAGAAGCTGGCGGAGACCTGCGCCATGATCCTCGAGCGCGAGATCGAGCATCAGGGTGCGGACACCGTTGCCGCAGGGTGGGTCGCTGGCGCAAGGGGGGAGCGTGTCGTCCTGGAGGGGCGTCGTGGGGGGCGCGAGGACGGCCGTCGGCGCGATCACCGGCGGGAGCTCGGACTTCCGGTAGCTCAGCTGGTTGGAGTCGCCGGCGAAGAGCACGCTGCCGGCAGCCAGGATGAGCTGACCGCTCGCCTGGAGTACGTTGGCGCCGCTCACCCC
>JBGPEQ010000569.1:0-3041 GCA_041482855.1 Dongiaceae bacterium
CCGTTCGAATGATTCCGTACTCATTCAGGGTTCTGCCGGTCCGGCGGGATTTCCAGATCTCCACGACGAATGGGCGAACGTCGTCCGAGCGCACGAGGTAGCGGCCGTCCTCTCGCTCGCGATAGAGCCAGTTGAGGGCGAATAACTGAAATGGCTCCTCCGTAGCGCCGATCCAAAGGCGACAGCAGTCGCGCCAATCGGCGAAACGCTGGCCTCCTTTCGCCATCACAATCAGCGGCCTAACCGTGTCGAAATCTCGTAGTCTCCGTGATAGAGTGTTTGTAACGTCTTTCGTGCGGCCGACATTTCCATAGCGTGACGCCAGCCCGGCTTCGAGGTTCTGTTCGACCGTTGCATCGAAGGACCACCCGAGAAACAACTCGAATGTTTCCTCGACCAGCGGATTATTGAGGAGCCGCTTCGACCAGACTGTCGTCCAGCTCATGCGCCCGACCTTCTGGCATAAGGAATAACCGGCTCGCTCACCTTCCCGAAGCTAAATCCAAGAGCCAGCATCGCGACAACCGCGCGTTGCCCGTCAAACAGGTCGGGAATCTCCACCGCGTGCCCGTCGGCCGGCGGTTTAAGCCGGTTCAGCGCGCCAATCTCGCCTCGTGTAACGAGATCCAGTTGCTCCAGCGTCGCCACGAGGTCCGATGACTGAATGCCTGCGACAGCCTCGAAGAATGGTCTCCACCGTGCCTCGTCGAGCCAGCTTTCCCAATTTGAATCGAACGCATCCTCGACTTCCTCGGTCAGATTCCAAAGTGTGGCACAGCCTGGCGGATCGAAGAGTTGAGCGCAGCGATGCTTCGCAACGGCAATGACACTTCGAGCCTGGGCAAAAAAATGTGTCCGGGGAAACCCGCGACCCAGCACATTCGCGCCTGAGGTTCCAAGCTGCCTGTTCGTGTTCCACCACCGCGCGAGATCCATCTCCCCGCAGCGGCCGACGGCAACCCGCAGCTTAAATAGCCAATCGAAATCGATCTCCCCCACGCCCACCGCGTTCTCCCGTCGGCCACCGCTACGCGGAATACCTGTTCCTATGCCGAGAGTCACCCATTCTCCGGGGCGATTTTTGGCGGCCAAATTGCGCTATTGGGCGCCGTCTATTCAATGGGCCGGCGCGGTACCGGCAAGACCAAGACCGGGCGGCTGTGGACCTACGTGCGCGACGAGCGGCCGTTCGCCGGGTCGCGGCCGCCGGCGGTGCTGTTCTTCTACTCGCCGGACCGCAAGGGCGAACACCCGCGGACGCACCTGAAAGACTTCCGCGGCGTCATTCACGCCGACGGCTATGCCGGGTTCAACGAGCTGTTCGCCGGCAATCGGATCGCCGAGGCCGCCTGCTGGGCCCATGTCCGGCGCAAGTTCTTCGATGTGCACGCCGCCACCGGCTCGCCGATCGCCAACGAGGCGCTCGACCGCATCGGCCAGCTCTACCGCGTCGAGCAGACGATCAAAGGAGCGGCCCCCGACCACCGACGACGAGAACGCCAACAGCGATCAAAGCCGATCACCGAGGCTCTCGCGGTCTGGGCGGACGCGACCGCGCGCAGGCTCTCCCGCAAATCCGAGCTCGCCGGCGCCTTCCGCTACATGCGGGCGCGCTGGACCGCACTGAACCGCTGCTTTGACGATGGCCGGCTTGCCCTCGACAACATCGCAGCCGAGCGCGCCCTGCGTGGCGTCGCGATGCGGCGTTCATTGTGCCCCCCTTCCTCAAGTATATGGGAACATTGGAAGTTGGTTTTCCAAATTGATGCGACACGGGCGACCTGTTCGCCCGATCGCGGCGATGACCCGTTCGTCCTGGAGGTCGGAGGCGCGGATTTGGTACGGAGCGCCGGGCACGACCTGGTCGGCAGCGAGGATTCCGTCCTTGATGAGCCGGCGGATGCGATGGTGCGTGACACCGAGCGCCGTTGCGGCTTCAGACATCGTGACCCATTCGCCGTTCTTTTCAGCGGAACGGTAGGCATGGATCCCGCGCACCCTGCGCACCGAGCTGACGCGGTGGGCGGTCCAGGTTTTTCCCTGACCGGTGGGCATTCCCATCCGGTTCAACGACGCCGCGATGTCTTGATCCGACCAGCGGCTCGCCATGCTGCGCATAACGGCGAGGGCCTCTTCGGGGGTGCGGCAGCCGTGCTCGCCGGACTTCGGCTTGCGGACCCGAAACTGCGAATGCTGGCCGCCGCGCCAATGGATCGTCAGGACGACCTCGCGCGCCGCTTCGTCGACATCGGCAATGATGTCGGTGACAAGGGCGCGCAGGAGCCGCTGACGCGCGCGCATGGTCACGCCCGGCGCGTTCCATGCGGCATCGAGATCGTCGGCCAGGCCGGCGAAGTCGGGCGACGCGGCGGCAGAATCAGGCGTCCGCACTTCCTCCAATCGCGCTTGGCACACCTCGACGCGGCGTAGCGCTGCCTCCCAGCTCTTCTCGAGCTGCGCGGCGATCAGACGATTGTCGGGATCGCAGGCGGCGTAGCGCCGTTCCGCGAGCGAGGCTTCATATTGGGCCTGCTGCAGCTCCAGTTCTACGATGCGCTGTTGCTCACCCCGACCTTCCATGTACCTCCGTTCGGCTTCCCGTGCCGCATCGATGGCCATCGGCTCAACGGCGCGGAGAAGCTCCCGGGCGATCGCGGCGTCGACACGGAGGCCGCCGAACGTGAAGCATCGTGGCAGCCCGAGCGTCAGGTTGGGACGATCACACCGATAGACGGGCTGTCCCGGCGGACGGCCCGAGTAGCTCACCATCAAGCGTCGCCCGCAACGGCCACAGGATAGCAGCCCAGCCAGTAACGCTCGTCCGCCGCGCCCCGACTTCGCCCCTCCCCGCTTGCCGTAGGCGTTGACCGCGAGTTGCTTCTGGTTTCGTTCGAACTCCGCCCAATCGATATAGCATTCGTGGTGATCCTTGAGCAGAACCTCCCACTCCTCAAGGGGCTTGCGGTGACCGTAGCTCCTCCGGGCACGTCCATCGACGATCTCGGTGCGCTTCTCGCCTTTGCCGTAGGCGTAGGTGCCAG
>JBGPEQ010000570.1:0-3027 GCA_041482855.1 Dongiaceae bacterium
CCGAGAAGATCCCCCCGCAGCAGGAGGGCGGCATGGAGGTGCCCAACCAGGACATCCGCGTCTACAACGAACTGGATCGCTCGCCGCCGGCGAAGGAGAACGAAGTGCTCCTGCCCGCGCCGGAAGCGCCGGTCACGCCGCCGTCCCCGGCCGAGGCCAAATCGCAGACCGCGACTGCGGCCGCCGACGTCCCGATCGTCCCGGCGCCGGCCCTGGATGTGGCGCCCGCCGCGGGCACGGAGATCCAGCCGCAGGATACGGCGGACGCCAGGTCCGCGAGCGCCAAGACGACCGATGAACCGATCCAGACCGCGACGACAACCGGCGCCTTCCGCATCCAGCTCGCCGCGGTCAAAACGTCGGAAGCGGCGCAAGCCGCCTGGAAGAAGATGACGAAGACTTATCCCGATGTCTTGAAGGGCCTGGCGCTGAACGTCGTCAAGGTCAATCGGGGCGCCGATGGCGCACTGTTTCGCGTGCAAGGCGGTCCCTTCGCGGACCGCGAGGCCGCCGAGAGTGCTTGCGGCAAGCTGAAGCAAGAGAGTCAAGCCTGCCTGGTCGTGGCGCCGTAATCAGGTGATGCCGCGATGACGACGGCCGCCATCCTCGGTTGCGCTGGGCCGACGCTGTCGGCGGAGGAGCGTCAATTCTTCCGCGACGCCGATCCGCTCGGCTTCGTCCTGTTTCAGCGCAACTGCCAGACGCCCGAGCAGGTACGCCGGCTGGTGCAGGATTTGCGCGACTCGGTCGCTCGTGCGGACGCGCCCGTCCTGATCGACCAGGAGGGTGGACGCGTCGCCCGCTTGCGGCCGCCCGCCTGGCGGAAGGCGCCGGCGGCGGGATGCTTCGGCGCCCTCGCCACCCACGATGCGAGTGCGGCTGTCGAGGCAGCGCGGCTCAACGCCCAGCTGATGGGCCGCGAGCTTGCCGATCTCGGCATCACCGTCGATTGCGCGCCGGTCCTGGATCTGCAATTCGAAGGCGCCAGCAATGTCGTCGGCGACCGCGGCTTCGCCGCCGATCCTGAGTTGGTGGCGCAACTCGGACGCGCTGTGTGCGAAGGTCTGCTGTCGGCCGGAATTACGCCCGTCCTCAAGCACATGCCCGGCCATGGCCGGGCGCTGGTGGATAGTCACCACGCGCTGCCGGAGGTCGAGGCCCCGCTCGCGACGCTGCGGCAGACCGACTTCGTGCCGTTTCGCCGCCTCTCCGACATGCCCTGGGCAATGACCAGCCATGTCCTGTACAAGGCCATCGATCCGGAGCGGCCGGCCACGACCTCGCCGGTGGTGATCAGCGATATCATCCGCGGCGAAATCGGCTTCAAAGGCATCCTCATCAGCGACGATCTCTCCATGGAGGCGCTGCGCGGCGATCTCGCCGATCGGACCAAGCGCGCCCGCGCCGCCGGCTGCGACCTGGCGCTGCACTGCAACGGCCGTCTCGACGAGATGCGCGCGGTCGCCGCGACCGCTGGACCGATCTCAAATACGACCGCCGAGCGACTGGCTCATAGCGTCCCGGCAGCGGCCGCGCTCGTGCCGATGAACATCGTCTCGGCGGAAGCCCGTCTCGACGATCTGCTCGCAACCGCTTAGCCGAGAAGGAGCGGCAGTTGCCGTCAATCGACCCCTACGAAGTGTCACTTTGGATTCTGCCAGTGCTCCTGGCTATCACGCTGCACGAAGCGGCGCATGGCTTCGTCGCCTGGCGCTTGGGCGACGATACCGCCTATCGCCTCGGCCGCGTGTCAGCCAATCCCTTTCGTCACATTGATCCGTTCGGCACGATCGTCCTCCCGGGATTGCTGCTGCTGTCACATTCGCCCTTTTTGTTTGGCTATGCGAAACCGGTCCCGGTTCAATTCCGGAATCTTCGGCAACCCCGGCGGGATTCGATACTCGTGGCCGCAGCGGGGCCGGCGGCAAACCTGTTGATCGCGGTGGCGTCGGCAATCCTCGTGAACGCGGCGCTGGCGTTGCCGGGTCAGGCGCGCGAGTGGGCCGGCCATACCCTCATCAACTCCATCCTGCTGAACGTATCGTTGGCCGTGTTCAACTTGCTTCCGATCCCGCCACTGGACGGCAGTCGGGTGCTGCTGGGGATCCTTCCTAAGCACCTCGCGGAACTCTATGGGCGCCTATTCCGGTACGGCCTGTACCTGGTGATCGGAATCATCGTGATTCCACCTCTCATCGGCCGCAATCTCGGAATCGACCTCGACATAATTGGCTGGATGATGGACCGCCCCGTGCAGTATCTGTTGCAGATCCTGGCGCCCCTGACCGGTCTGCATTGAGGCCCGCGATGTCACCCGAGATTTCCCTCGACGAAGCCTTCGAAGACCCGGCGAAGGGCGGTCTCAATGACTCCCGGTTCATGCTCGACCTCGACGGTTACGAAGGGCCGATCGATGTGCTGCTGACGTTGGCTCGGGAGCAGAAGGTCGACCTCACGAAGATCTCGATCCTCGATCTCGCCGACCAGTATCTGGCGTTCGTGGCGCGGGCGCGTCGGCTCCGCCTCGAGCTGGCGGCCGACTATCTGGTGATGGCGGCGTGGCTGGCCTATCTCAAATCGCGGCTCCTCCTGCCCGAGCCGGAGACCATCGACGGCGAACCGACGGGCGCGCAGATGGCAGCCGCGCTGGCGTTCCAGCTGCAGCGCCTGGAGGCCATGCGCGCTGTCGCGGGCAAGCTGATGGCGCTGCCGCAGCTGGGCCAGGATTTCTTCGGTCGGGGGGCGCCGGAGCCGCTTACCGTCATTCGGATGCCGGTCTATTCCGTCAAGCTCTACGATCTGCTGCGGGCCTATGGCGCGATCGCGAACCGTAAGCAGGGCGGCATGCTGCGCATCCTCCCGACCGACATCTACTCGATGGACGATGCGCTGCAGCGCCTGGGCGAAATACTCGGCCGCTCGCTCGACTGGCAGGCCTTGCTGAGCTTTCTGCCGCCCGATTGGAGGGAAGGATTGCGCGGCCGCTCGGCGGTGGCGGCAACCTTCGCCGCCACGTTGGAGGTCGTC
>JBGPEQ010000571.1:0-3020 GCA_041482855.1 Dongiaceae bacterium
CGTCGCCCTCGTCCATGGTGAAATAGACCGCGCCGGCCGGTTGCAGGCGCTCGACTGCGGTCAGCAGGGGCACGCCCCACTCCTTCGCGATGTCCGCGAGGTCGCGGCCGGCCTGCTCGGGCGCGCCCTTCGACCAGGTCACGAGGATACGGTCGGCCTCGCCGATCCAGCGGGGATGGAGGACCGTGGAGGCGGCGATGTAGGGATAGGCGTCGAGGCCGATCGGCTGCGTCGCCATGGCGCGATCGATCTTCTTCAGGGTGTCGCGCGAGCGGCCGAAGTTGGCGCGCCCGGCGGTCTTGTGGTGGGAGATGACGACGGGCACGCCGGCCGTGCGGCCGATGTCGAAGGCCTCGTCGAGGGCCTCCAGCACATGCTCTGACTCGTCGCGCATGTGCGTGGTGTGGATGGCGCCGGCCGGCTTCAGCAGCTCGGCGAGGGCCTTGATCTCCGAGGTCGGGGCCGCCTCGGCCGGCGGGTAGCCGAGGCCGGTCGAAAGCCCGATGGCGCCGGCGGCCAGCGCCTCGCCGAGCCGCGCCCGCATGGCCGCGATCTCGTCGGCATTGGCCGGCCGATCCAGCCGATCCATGGCGCCGACCCGCAGGGTCGTGTGGCCGGCAAGACAGGCCGCATTGACGGCCGCCGGTCGTCGATCCAGCTCGTCGAGATAGGCCGCGAACGTCGGATAGGCATAAGTAGCCTGGTCGCCGATCAGATCGAGCGGCGGCGGCGGCGGCCCGCTCAGGCTGAGGGGTGCCAGGCTGATGCCGCAGTTGCCGACCACGACCGTGGTGACGCCCTGGCTCACCTTCATCGCCATGTCCGGCGTGTTCAGGAGCGCGCGATCGTCGTGGGTGTGGACGTCGATGAAGCCGGGGGCGACGACCTTGCCGGCGGCATCGATCACGGTCTGGCCGGGCTCCGCGGCGATGCTGCCGAGGGCGACGATGCGGTCGCCGCGGATACCGACATCGGCCTCGAGGGCGGGGCCGCCGGTGCCGTCGATGACCT
This sequence comes from Dongiaceae bacterium, assembly GCA_041482855.1. GTDB lineage: Bacteria > Pseudomonadota > Alphaproteobacteria > Dongiales > Dongiaceae > JBGPEQ01. The sequence continues at coordinate 1,012 of JBGPEQ010000571.1, forward strand.
GTCCGTTGCGGATGACGATGTCGATGACCACAGGCGCACCTTAGGCGGCAACTATCGATTCTGCAAAACAACCCCATGCATTAAAAAATAATCAAATAGAATCAACGAGATGACTATGCACACTTATGGCAGGTCAGAGACCGGGGAGAGACGCGAATCGAGGGGTCAGCGACCGGCTATGCGGGCTGAGCGAGCGTGGGCGGAAGGGCCGCCAGGAGGATGTCGGCCCAGTGGGCGGCGCCGGCGGGGGTGGCGATGAGGTCCTGGCGGAACTCGACCTGCAGGTGCGGCAGCCCGCGGCGCATGGCATGGACCGGCACGGAGTAGTCCTCGCGGAGGTCGAGGTTGTAGGGCTGGTTGTCGCCGACGACGACGCCGGGCACGCGGCCGAGTGCCTCCAGCACCGGGCCGGAGATACGGCGGTCGGAGTCCCAGCAGATGCCGATGTGCCAGGGGCGGAACTGTCCGGCCATGTCCGGGGTGCAGCTGTGGATCGACAGCAGAGTCGGCGCGACGCCCTGGCTGGCGAAGTCATCGAGACGTTGTGCTATCGCCCGATGATAGGGGTGGTAGAGCGCGTCGAGGCGCGCCTGGCGGTCGGCGGTGCTGAGGTTCGCGTTGCCGGCGATCGCCGTGCCGTCGCTGACCGCCGGCATGAGCGTGGCATCGTGCAGGTGGCGGTTGCAGTCGACCACGAGGCGGGAATAGCCGGCCAGCAGCGCCGGGGCGTTCAGCTGCAATGCCATGCGACGGGTGACGTCGGCGGCGCCGATGTCCCAGGCGATGTGCCGCGAGAGCTCGCGTTCTTCAAGGCCGAGGTCGCGCAATCGGCGCGGTACGCGCCGGCTGGCGTGATCGCAGATCAACAGGATGGGAGCCGCGCCCGCATCGTTCACCAGTTCGAACGGTGGGAGTTCGTCTTCTGTCAGTAACGGTTCAAATGAATCTGTGTTTGTCATGAGGTGCGATGCGTGCGCGTCCTCGTTTCTCTCGCTTGCACGACTAGCCTGCGTCCTTCGAGACGCGTCCTTCGGGCGCTCCTCAGGATGAGGTGGATTGTTGATGGCATAAAGAGAAGTTCCTCATCCTGAGGAGGCCGCGCGGCGGCCGTCTCGAAGGACGCACGGCGCTGGTCCCACTCTCCGAACTACGCCAGCGGGTAGATCCGGCGGGTGTTGTCGACGGCGATCAGGCGCACGATGCGCTCGGCCTCCTTGGCGTTGCACATGCCGTCGGCGATCCAGCGGTCGAGATGTTGGCGGAGGGCACGGCGGAAGAACAGCGCGCCCAGATAGTAGGACTCGGCGATGCCGAAGGCGTCGGAGCTGAAGAGCTGCTTGGTGAAGGGCGACAGCTCCAGCGCCTCGCCGAGGATGTGCGAAGACATGGCGCCGGTGTAGTGGAGGATCGCGCCGACATCGAAATAGACGTTGGGGAAGATCTCGGCCATGAAGCCGGCGATGCGGTGATAGGGATAGCAGTGCAGCAGCGTCACGTTGACGCCCATGCGGTTCATCTCTTCGAAGAAGCCCATCAGCAGCGAGGGGTTGTTGAGGTGGATGATGGCATCGCGGTCGCCAAAGCCGCAGTGGAACTGGATGGGGAACTTCCGCTGCTTCGCCAGCTCGGCGCCGACCCAGAGGCCGTGGCGCAGCAGCGTCGGCTCCTCCATGCGCGTGCGGCCGGCCTGCATCTCCGGCAGCCAGCCGCCGGCGGCCGCGATCACCTCGGCGCGGCTCGGCGGCCGCGGGTCGAAGGCGAAGCCGCCGCGATAGGCGATGATGGTCTTGAGGCCGACCGCGTCCTTGGCCGCCTCGGCGAGGGCGTCGGCGAAGGCCTGGGGATATTGGCCGGCGCTGACGCCGCTGCGGCCGACGCGCTCGGCCACCGCCTCGATGCGCACGATCTCGCGGGACGGCACGCCCGTGAGGCCGCTGACGCCATCGGGGGTCAGGATGTCATCGGCGCGGAAGCCGGTGTCGATCAGCAGCAGGCCATAGTTCGCAGCC
>JBGPEQ010000572.1:0-3018 GCA_041482855.1 Dongiaceae bacterium
CGAGGGCTTCCGCGTCGCCGCGGCGGCCGATGGGGAAGAGGCATTGCTGCTGGCGCGCGAGGAGAAGCCCGACCTGGTGCTGCTCGACTGGATGCTGCCGCTGCTCTCGGGCCTCGAGGTCTGCCGGCAGATGCGCCGCATGGCGGAGACGCGCGGCGTGCCCATCATCATGCTGACGGCGCGCGGCGAGGAGGGCGACAAGCTGCGCGGCCTCGACAGCGGGGCCGACGACTACGTCACCAAGCCCTTCAGCCCGTCGGAACTGGTGGCACGCATCCGCGCCGCGCTCCGCCGCTCGCGCCCGACGGCCAACGGCGAATCGCTGCAGTTCGAGGACCTCACGATGGACCTGGCCGCCCACCGCGTGCGCCGGCGCGGCCGCGACATCCATCTGGGGCCGACCGAGTTCCGCCTGTTGCGCTACCTCCTGGAGCACCAGGGCCGGGTCTTCAGCCGGGAGCAGCTCTTGGACATGGTGTGGGGCCAGGACGTCTATGTCGAGCCACGCACAGTCGACGTCCACATCCGCCGCCTGCGCAAGGCCATCAACGCGACAGACGAGAGCGACCTCATCCGCACCGTCCGCTCGGCGGGGTACTCGCTGGATCGGGAGGCGTAGGGCGGCCCTACCGATCGAGACCGATCAAGGCGCAGATATCCTCCGACAACTCGGGGCCAATAAAGGGATTCCGCACGGTCAGATTGCCGAACCGTGTGCCGTCATGCATGTCCTCGCTGAGCACGACCTCGCAGCCGGCCTCGCTCGCGGTTGCCAGCAACATCGCATCCCAGAACGCCAACCGGCGTTGCATCACCTCGGCGAATGCCGCTCGCATCACGGCCGGGTTCGGCGCGGTCGTCGGAAACACCGCCAGCCAGCTATCGGCCTGAGCCGCAGCGTCGCGCGCCGATACGATGCCCTTGCGGGTGACAACGAAGAAGAATTCGCCCAAGGCCTGGAGGGTCAAGACGCAATCGAGATCCGCCGCACCGTCGACGATCGATATCGCGCGCTCGTGCTTGCCGGACGATGAGCGGTCGATCGAGTAGATCAGCACATTCGAATCGAGCGAGAAGCGCTTACCGCTCATAGATTTCGTCACGCGGAATCTTCCAGTCGCCGAGGTCCCAACCCTTCTTCATGCGCGCGAGCGCGCGGCGCCGAGCCGTCTGCTGCTCCGGCGTCAGCACGCGCCTTCCCGATACCGGTGACAGCCTGGCGACCGGCTCGCCGCGGCGGGTAATAACGATCTCCTGACCGCCCTCCACTTCGCGCACGTACTTCGCGAAATTCTGGTTGGCATCGCGGAGCGTTACGGTCTTGGACATGCGGCGCGTATCCTTCTCAAGAATGTGCTACAAATGTAGCACAACTCATGGAAGATGTCGAGCCGTTCAATGGCGGATTTAGCCGAGCTCGGCGAGCATCCTGCGATAGAGCTCCGCCACATCGTCGCCGAAGCAGGAGAAGACGACGCGCTTCGGCAATTCGTGAGCGCGCAGGAAATCGGCGACGGTCTTGACCGCGATCCCTGTCGCACGCGCAAACGGAAACCCGTAGATGCCCGTCGAAATGGCGGGGAATGCGATCGTCTCGATCCCATGGGCGTATCCGATCTCCAGGCTGGCGCGATAGGCCGAGGCCAGGAGAGCATCCTCGCCCTGTTTGCCGCCGCTCCACACCGGGCCGACGGCGTGGACGACGTATTTGGCCTTCAGTTTGAAGCCGGGCGTCAGGCGGGCCTGGCCAGTGGGGCAACCGCCGATCTGGACGCAGGCTGCCGCAAGCCCCAGGCCCGCAGCGCGGTGAATGGCGCCGCACACGCCGCCGCCGGGTGACAACCGCTCGTTCGCCGCATTTACGATCGCGTCGACATCGAGCCTGGTGATGTCGCCTTCGGCGATCGTCATCCGGCTCGTGAGATCGCTCATTTCGCCCGCGCGCGTTCGATCGCCTCAACGATCATCTTGGTCGCCTCGTCTGCCTCCGCCCAGCGGCCGACCTTGGACCATTTGCCCTTCTCCAGGTCCTTGTAGTGGGTGAAGAAGTGGGCAATCTGCTCGGTAAGGATGTCCGGCAGCTGACGATAGGAAATGATGCCGCGGTGGAAGGGGTGGAGATCGTCGACGGGTACCGCCAGGATCTTCTCGTCGAGGCCCTTGTCGTCCTCCATCAGGAGCGCGCCGATCGGACGCGAGCGGATGACGACGCCGGGCACCACGCGCGTCGGCCCCACCACCATGATGTCGCAGGGATCGCCGTCCTCCGACAGCGTATGCGGGATGAAGCCGTAGTTGGCCGGATAGGTCATGGCCGTATGCAGGAAGCGATCGACGAACAGCGCGCCCGACTCCTTGTCGAGCTCGTACTTCACGGGCTCGCCGCCGAGAGGAATTTCGATGATGGCGTTGACGTCCCAGGGCGGATTGCGGCCGATGGGGATCTTTGAGATGTCCATTGCCTTCCGCCTGCGGTTACGGCGTCTGAGCCGGACGAGGGGCCGATGGCGCGGGATAGCGGCGCATCATCCACAACAGGAACACGATGCCGGGCAGAGCCAGGAACGTGGAGACGATGAAGAAATCGAACCAACCGATCAACTTGACGACCTCGCCGGCCGGCGACGACAGCACGGTGCGACCGATGGCGGCGAGGGAGGAGAACAGCGCGTACTGGGTGCCGGTGAACGCGACATTGCAGAGAGCGGAGAGATACGCGACGAAGGCCGCGCTCCCGATGCCGCCACTGATGTTCTCGATCGCAATCGTCATCATCAGGAAGTTGACATCATTGCCGACAACAGCCTGCCACGCGAACATCAGATTGGACAGCATCTGGACAATGCCGCCGACCATGAGCGCGCCGAAGAAGCCGAGGCGGGCGACGACGAGACCGCCGATGCCGACGCCGACGAGCGTGGCGATGACGCCGAAGATCTTGCTGACCCACGCGATGTCTTCGTCGGAGAATCCTGTCTGGACGTAGAACGAACTCGCCATTCCCCCGGCAAAAGCGTC
>JBGPEQ010000573.1:0-3006 GCA_041482855.1 Dongiaceae bacterium
GATCTCTGGTCACCCGGACATCACAATTGCTGCAACACCATCCTGCGTCCTTCGACAAGCTCAGGATGAGGGTGAATTTTGGTGGCACAAAGAAATCCCCTCATCCTGAGCCTGTCGAAGGACGCACCTCGCCGATCCGTGTCTCCTGTAAGTGCGGGCGCTTGTGATGAGGCTCACTGACAGCAGGTCCAATCCGGCTTAACCGTCAAACAGTGTATTGACGCCGCGCCGGCCCGAACGGACTATGGGCCGCGCCGTCGACAACAAGCCTTCAGCATCGTGGGTGGCGGCAATCTGCCATGGGCAAGTTGCTGAGAACGGTTGGCTTTCTGATATCTCTTGCCTGCCTGAGCTGGCCGCGGCCCGGCTCGGCTGCCGCGGACTACGCGGCCATCGTGGTCGATGCCGATAGCGGAACCGTGCTCGAATCCGTCGCCGCGACGACGCGCTGGTATCCGGCTTCGCTCACCAAGGTGATGACTGTCTATCTCGCCTTCGAGGAGATCGAAGCCGGCAAACTGAAGCTCGACGAGGAGCTGACGGTCTCCGCCCACGCGGCGGCGCAACCGGCGACCGAACTCGGCCTCGGCGCCGGACAGAAGATCACGGTCAAGGACACGATCCTGGCGATCATCCTGCAGTCGGCGAATGACGCGGCCGTGACGCTGGCCGAGCGCATCGGCGGCAGCGAGGCGGCGTTCGCTCAGCGGATGACCGCCAAGGCCGCGGAGCTGGGCATGTCGCGGACAACGTTCCGCAACGCCTCCGGCCTGCCCGATCCGGAGCAGGTCACGACCGCGCGCGACATGGCCGTGCTGGCGAAGGCGCTGCTGGAGAGCTACCCGCAGTACTATTACTTCTTCTCGACCACGAGCTTTACCTTCGGCGGCCAGACCTTCGGCACCATCAACGGCATCCTGTCGCGCTATGCCGGCGCCGACGGCATCAAGACCGGCTTCACCTGCGGCTCAGGCTACAACCTGGTGGCTTCGGCCAAGCGCAACGGCCGCCGCCTGATCGGCGTGCTCTTAGGGAGCCACACCAATTTCGAGCGCCACAGCGAAATGGGCCACCTGCTCGATGTCGGCTTCGCCACCGACCTGCGGACGCTCGACAGCAAGGTGATGCTGGCGGAACTCGGAGCCTCCGACGGCGATGCGGACCCGGCGCCGCCAATTCAGCTTTCCGCGACCGAATGCGCCTACGGCGTGAGCGCGACCTCGATCGAGGCTGGGCTCACCGGTAGCGGCCTCGGCGGCGGCTGGGCGCTCATCTTCGGCGCTTCCGCGAACAAAGCGCAGGCGCAGCAGATGCTCAGCCAAGCGCGCCAGCAGCTGAAGCCCGTGCTCTCCGGCGGCCGTGCGGTGATCGTGCCGAAGCAGTGGGAGGGGACGCGGCGGTACAGCGCGCTGCTGGCGGGCCTGAGCAAGGAGCAGGCCGGGAAGGCCTGCAAGCATCTGTGGAGCGTCGGCAGCTACTGCCTGGCTTTGAGTCCGCAGGTTCTCAAGAATCCTCAGGCGATCTGGCGCTGACCTACGCCTTCGCCGCCACGGCGTCAATCTCGACGACGAGATCCGGGTGTGCCAGGGCGGCGATCACGAGGAAGGTAGAAGCCGGCTCGGCGCCCTTCAACGCAGCGTCGCGGATCGTTCGGGAGGCGGCGACATGGTCCGCGCTGGTCACGAAGATGTTGACCTTCACGAGGTCCTCGACGCCCATGCCGCCGCCGGCGAGGATGGCGGCGATGTTGACCCAGCATTGCTTCGCCTGCGCCTCGAAACCCCTAAGGATCGTGCCGTCCGGAGTCGCGCCGACCTGACCGGAGATATGCAGCCAGCGGGCGTTTGCCGGCGCCTCGACCGCCTGGCTATAGCGGCTGAAGGGTTTCACGACGGTCGGCGGGTTCAGATGCTTGAGCATGCGGCGATCTCCCGTCTCGGCTCTTCGGTTGAACTGCTGGGCGCGCGACGCTATCTGTTCCCGTGATGGGCAGCAACCTCGTGTCCCCCGTGCATGTGATCGGCGGCGGCCTCGCCGGCAGCGAAGCCGCGTGGCAGCTCGCCCAGGCCGGCGTGCCCGTGGCGCTGCACGAGATGCGCGCGGTGCGCCAGACCGAGGCGCACAAGACCGATCGCCTGGCCGAGCTGGTCTGCTCCAACTCGTTCCGGTCCGACGATGCCGAGAACAACGCCGTCGGGCTGCTGCATGAGGAGATGCGGCGCTGCGGCTCGCTGATCCTGGCCGCCGCCGACGCCCACAAGCTGCCGGCCGGCGGCGCCCTGGCCGTCGACCGCGACGGCTTTTCCGAGGCCATCACGTCGCGGCTCGCGGCTCATCCGCTGGTGACGATCCGCCGCGAGGAGATCGCGGACCTGCCGCCGCCCGACTGGGACCAAGTGATTGTCGCCACGGGCCCCCTCACCTCTCCCGCTCTGGCGGATGCGATCCATCGGCTGACCGGCGAGAAAGCGCTGGCGTTCTTTGATGCCATCGCGCCCATCGTTCACCGCGAGAGCATCGACTTCGAGCGCGCCTGGTTCCAGTCGCGCTACGACAAGGTCGGCCCGGCCGGCGACGGCGCTGACTACATCAATTGCTCGCTCGACAAGGCGCCCTATCTCGCCTTCATCGAGGCCCTGCTGGCGGGCGAGAAGACCGAGTTCAAGGCGTGGGAGAGCAGCACGCCCTACTTCGAGGGTTGCCTGCCGATCGAGGTGATGGCGGCGCGCGGGCCGAATACGCTGCGCTTTGGGCCGATGAAGCCGGTCGGACTGGTCGAGCCGCATACCGGCCGCCGGCCCTATGCGGTCGTCCAGCTGCGGCAGGACAATGCGCTGGGCACCCTGTTCAACATGGTGGGATTCCAGACCAAGCTCAGGCATGGCGAGCAGGTGCGCATCTTTCGCACGATCCCCGGGCTGGAGCGCGCCGAGTTTGCGCGGCTGGGCGGGTTGCATCGGAACACGTTCCTCAACAGCCCACGGCTGCTCGATCGCCAGTTTCGCC
>JBGPEQ010000574.1:0-3005 GCA_041482855.1 Dongiaceae bacterium
ACCTGGTAGGGCACGAAGGCGCTGGCCAATAGCTGCAGACGTAGTTGGTAGGCATCGAAGAGGCCGAACAATAGCGCGCCCAGGAGCGCCTTGCCGGGCCGCCAGGAACCGAATACCACCAGCGCAATGCAGATCCAGCCGCGCCCGTTCACCATCTGGAAGAAGAAGGCGTTGAATGCCGACATCGTGAGAAAGGCGCCGCCCACCGCCATCAGCGCGCTGCCGGCCATAACGGCGCCGATGCGCAGGAGCGTGACGTCGATGCCCTGCGCCTCGACCGCCGCCGGGTTCTCTCCCACCGTGCGGACAGCCAGCCCGAGCGGCGTGCGGTACAAGACGTAGGCGGCGACGGCGACCAGGATGAAGGCGAAATAGGTGAGGGGTGTCTGCCGGAACAGAATCTCGCCGACGACGGGTATGTCCGAGAGCCCCGGCATCGCCAGCGGTTCGAACGGCGCGATGCGTGGCGGCGAGGTGACCTTCGGGAACAGCAGGCGATAGCTGTAATAGGTGAGGCTGCTGGCCAGCAGCGTGATGCCGATGCCCGTCACATGCTGCGACAGTCCGAGCGGGACGACCAGCGTGCCGTGAAGCAGCCCGAACGCCGCGCCCACCAGCGCCGCCACCAGCACGCCGAACCAGAGATCGCCGCCCGCATAGACGGTGAGCCAGCCCGCGAAGGCGCCCGCCGTCATGATCCCTTCGATGCCGAGGTTGAGCACCCCGGCCCGCTCGCAGATCAGTTCCCCCAACGTGGCGAAGATCAGCGGCGATGCGATCCGCACCGCGGCGGCCCACAGCGTGGTCGTGAACAATATGTCGATCGCTTCCATGTTTACGATCGCGTATGTCGGTTACGCCGCAAGATTCACCACAGAGACACAGAGAACGCAGAGGAATATTCAACCTTGCCGGAGCACGAAGCGGCTTCTCGCGATTATCGTCGAGGGGAGTTCACTCATCATCTCTGTGTCCTCTGTGTCTCTGTGGTGAATCTTCTTCCTGCAAATCACCGCCAGCGCAGGCGGAAGCGGGTGAACATCATGGCGACGACCATGGTCAGCAGCGAGGTCGCGACCATTACGTCCGCGATGTAGTTGGGCACGCCGGCCGAGCGGCTCATGGCGTCGGCGCCCACGAACATGCCCGCGACGAAGATCGCCGCCGCGATCACCCCGAGCGGATGCAGCATGGCCAGCATGGCCACGACGATGCCGCTGTAGCCGAAGCCCGGCGACAGATCGAGCGTCAGGTTGCCCTTGAGGCCGGCCACCTCGCTGACGCCGGCGAGCCCGGCCAGTCCGCCTGACAGCAGCGCGGTCTTCACGAGCACCGCGTCAACGGGCATGCCGAGGAAGCGCGCCGCGCGCGGATTGTGGCCGACCGCCCGCATCTCGTAGCCGAGCGTCGTCCGCGCATTGACGAGCCAGACCGCGAGCGCGGCGGCGATCGCCAGCAGGAATCCCGCATGCAGCCGCTTGCCCTGCACCAGCTTCGGCAGCGCCGCCTCCGGGATCACCTTCGGCGATTGCGGCCAGCCCAGCCCCATCGGGTCCTTCAGCGGCCCGTCCAGCAGCAGGCTCACCAAAAGCACGACGATGAAGTTGAGCAGCAGGGTCGTGACCACCTCATCCACGCCGAAGCGGTTCTTCAGCAGCGTCGGCCCCAGCAGCGTGAGAGCGCCGCCGATGGCGCCGGCCAGCAGCAGGATCGGCACCAGGAGGGGCGCCGGCAGCGGCAGCAGGCCCGTGCCGAGAACGGCGGTGAGGACAGCGCCGATATAAAGCTGGCCTTCGCCGCCGATGTTCCAGAGCTTGGCGCGAAAGGCGACGGCGGCGGCGAGGCCGGTGAAGATCAGCGGCGTCGAGCGCGTCAGGGTTTCCAGCACGGCGAACTGCGAGCCGGCGGCGCCCTTGAGCACCAGCGCGAATGTGCCGAGGGCCGAGACACCGCTCCACATCACCAGCAAGGCGGCAACGATCAGGCTGACGCCGAGCGCGCCGAGCGGCGCCAGCACGGCGACCGCGAGCGATGCGCCCGTGCGCGGTTCAAGCCGCATGCGGCTCCCGCTCGAGGCCGTGGCCCGCCATCATCAATCCTAGCCGTTCGATGGAGATGCCGGTCCGCGCCATCGGCGCCGAAAGGCGCCCGCGATACATCACGACGATGCGGTCGGCGAGCGACAGGATCTCGTCCAGGTCCTCGGAGATCAGCAGCACCGAGCCGCCGGCGCGTCGCGCGCCCAGCAATTGTCCGTGCACATAGCTCACGGCGCCGACATCGAGGCCGCGGGTCGGCTGATTGGCGAGGATGAAGCGCGGCGCCTGCGACAGCACGCGTCCGAGGATGAGCTTCTGCATGTTGCCGCCCGAGAGCAGCCGCACGGCCGCCGCCGGCGACGGGCACTTCACGTCATAGTCGTCGATGATGCCTTCGGCGAAGCGCCGCGCCGCGCCCCAGTCGATCAGGCCGCGCCGCGACAGCGCCGGCCGCCGATAGCTCTCGCCGACGGCGTTCTCGGTCACGGACATGTCGCCGATCAGCCCGACCGCATGGCGATCTTCGGGAATGCGGGCCACGCCGCGCTCGATGATGGCGCGCGGACGCCACGCCCCGATCTCCTCGCCGAAGAACGTAACCGTGCCGGCGCTCGGCTGCTGCAGGCCGCAGACCAAGTCGGCGAGCGCGCTCTGTCCGTTGCCGGAGACACCGGCGATCCCCACGATCTCGCCGCCGCGCACATCGAGATCGACGCCGTCGAGCACGGCCTGGCCGTGGCTGCCCCGGATCGTCACGCCGCTCAGCCGCAGATGCGTGTCGCCGGCGGCCTGCGGCTCGACCTTGGGAGGGCGAATTTCGCGGCCGACCATCAGCTGGGCAAGCTCGGCGCGATTGGTCGACGCCGGTGTTCGCTCGGCGATCAGCTGGCCCGCGCGCAGCACGAGGATGCGATGGCAGGCCTCCAGCACCTCCGCCAGCTTGTGGGAGATGAAGATGATCGACAG
>JBGPEQ010000575.1:0-2995 GCA_041482855.1 Dongiaceae bacterium
ACAGGTTCTGCGGTCGAACTCGATGCGGAAACGCTGCGGCGCTGCCTGCGGCTCGGCGGGCTCGAAGTAACCGGCGAGCGTGCGGCCGCGCTGCTGCCGGTGGTTGTGGCCCTGCTCGCCGGCTGCGAGCGGCTGGTAGCGCTCGATCTCGCGAGCGAGGGCGGCTGCGGCCCGGGTAACGAGCCGGTGGGTTGAAAGTGGGCGACGAGCCGACGCACTTCCTGTCGATCGCAGCGCTGGGCGCACGCTATCGCGAGCGCACGCTGTCGCCGACCGCCGTCACGCGCCAAGCGCTCGACCGCATCGCGGCGCTCGATCGCTCGCTCAACAGCTTCATCAGCGTGTGCGAGACCGAGAGCCTGGCGCAGGCGGCGGCGGCCGAGCGCGAGTTCGCGGCCGGGCGGGACAGGGGTCCGCTGCAGGGCGTGCCCGTGGCGGTGAAAGATCTGATCGACGTGGCGGGCGTGCCGACAACCTATGCCTCGCGCGCCGACAGCCCGCGGCGGCCGGCGGCGGATGCTGCGCTGGTGCGCGGGTTGAAGGATGCCGGCGCCGTCATCCTCGGCAAGACCAATCTGCTGGAATACGCCTAGGGCGCAGTCCATCCGGATTTCGGGCAGACCAACAATCCCTGGGACCCGAAGCGCACCTCCGGCGGTTCGAGCGGCGGCTCGGCGGCGGCCGTGGCGGCCGGGCTGTGCTTCGCTGCGGTCGGCACGGACACCGGCGGTTCCATTCGCATCCCCGCCGCCTATTGTGGCGCCGTCGGGCTGAAGCCGACCTACGGGCTGGTCAGTCTCGATGGCGTGCAGGCGCTCTCCTGGTCGCTCGACCATGCCGGCCCGCTCGCCCGCTCCTGCGCCGATGCCGGCTTGCTGCTGGAGGCCATGAGCGGCCAGCGCTGCCGCGTGGCGCCGGCGCCGCTCGCCGGCCTGCGGCTCGGCCTAATGACGCATCCGGGCGCCGAGCGCTATCTGCAGCCCGATGTGGTCAAGGCGATGGACGACATCGGCGACAAGCTGGTAGCGGGCGGGGCCACCTTGCGTGCGGTCGGCGTCGCCGACCTCGAGCTGGCGGCCGATGCGCTCATGGCAATCCTCAGTCCGGAGGCCAGCGTCGTGCACCAGCGGCGGATTGCGGAGCAGCCGCAGGGCTTCGGCGAAACGACACGACTGCAGATCGAGGCCGGCTTCGCGGTGCCGGCGACCGCCTATGTGCGGGCCCAGCAGTTCCGGCGCGGGCTGGTGGCGCGATTCCGTAGCCTGTTCGCGGAGGTCGACGCGTTGCTGTCGCCGGCGGTGCCGTGGGTCGCGCCGGCGGAAGATCCGGCGCTCAACGACGAGGCCGGGGCCGGCGAGATGCTCTACAGCGCCGTCTACAACCTGGTCGGGCTGCCGGCTGCAAGCGTGCCCTGCGGGCTGTCGTCGGAAGGGCTGCCGATGGGACTGCAGATCGTCGGGCCCTGGCAAGAGGATGAGCGCGTGCTATCGATCGGCGCCGCGGTGGAAGCGTTGATGCCACCCGTAAACCCGCCGATCTGAACCAGGCTTTGCAGTCGAGATTGTTGGCTCGGCGCCGCCGTACTAAGAACGGAGTAGACGAATGCGCCGTCGCGCACGGAGGAGGATATTCGGGACATGAATTCAGTCGCAAGGATCGCCGTGGTCACCGGCGCCGGCAGCGGCATCGGCCGCGAGGCGGCCGTCGCCCTCATGAAGGAAGGCTATGCGGTGGTGCTGGCCGGGCGGCGCAAGGACGCTCTCGAAGGCACGGCGGCGGCGGGCAAGCCTTCGGGCGCGCACACGCTGGTGGTGCCGACCGACGTCAGCGATGCCGCGGCGGTGCGGGCGCTCTTCGCGAAGACGAAGGAAACCTTCGGCCGGGTCGACGTGCTGTTCAACAATGCCGGCGCCAGCGCGCCGCCGGTGCCGTTCGAGGACTTGACCGTCGAACAATGGAAGACGGTCGTCGACGTCAACCTCACGGGCATGTTCCTGTGCGCGCAGGAGGCCTACCGGCTGATGAAGAGCCAGGATCCGCGCGGCGGCCGCATCATCAACAACGGCTCGATCTCGGCCCATGTACCGCGGCCGAATTCCGCTCCTTACACCGCGACCAAGCACGCCGTGACCGGGCTGACGCGGTCGATCTCGCTCGACGGCCGCAAGCACGATATCGCCTGCGGGCAGATCGACATCGGGAATGCCGAGACCGAGATGGCGGCCAAGATGAAAACCGGCGTGCCGCAGGCCAACGGCGCCATCGCGGTCGAGCCGATGATGGCGGTGTCGGAGGTGGGACGCGCGGTCGTCTACATGGCCAGCCTGCCGCCGAGCGCCAACGCCCAGTTCCTGACGGTGATGGCGACGAAGATGCCGTTCATCGGCCGGGGGTGAGGCGCCCTCTTGCGCGGGGCGTGGCATCGCCGCCCATTCCGGCTTGATCCAGCGCAAGTGCGCGCAGGCGGCGCATCGGCTAGCCTGCGACCATGATCGATCTGCAGATATTCGAACGACTGGGGCTGGCGCTGGCGGTCGGGCTGCTCGTCGGGCTCGAGCGCGGCTGGCATGAGCGCGCGGCGGCCGAGGGCAGCCGCGTCGCGGGCATCCGCACCTTCGCCCTCATCGGGCTCGGCGGTGGGCTGGCGGCGCTGCTGACCGGGCCTCTGATCGGGCTGGCGTTTGGTCTCGTGTTCGCCGGCTTCGCAGCCCTGTTGATTGCCGCCTATGTCAGCGCCATCAGGCCGGGCGATGTCAGCGCGACTACAAGCGTGGCGGCGCTGGTGACATTCCTGCTCGGCGCCATCGCGGTGGCGGGCCCAATGGAGGTTGCAGCATCAGCCGCGGTGGTGACGGCGATCCTGCTATCGGCCAAACCGGTCCTGCATCGTTGGGTCGAGCGCATCGAATATCCGGAACTCACGGCGGCCCTCAAGCTGCTGCTGATCTCGGTTGTCCTCCTGCCGGTCCTGCCGAACCGCACGGTCGATCCCTGG
>JBGPEQ010000576.1:0-2994 GCA_041482855.1 Dongiaceae bacterium
ATGAAGCCGACACGCCCATAGTCGATCAGGTGCCGCGCCATAGACGTGTTGTGGGCGCCTTCGCCGCCGGCCATGCGCACGCGCGGGCTGCGCGCGGCGAGAGCGCCCTAGGCTTCGAGCGCGCTGGCGTGGAACGGCTCCTCGAGCCAGACCGCATTGGCTGCCTCGATCGCCGGCAGGCGCTGCGCCGCCTCCTCCACGTCCTCGCCCCAGATCTGGCCGGCATCCACCGGGAGGATGCCGACAGGAGTCTGCGCGACGGCGCCTCTCATTTGACCGCCCCCGCCATGAGGCCCCGGATGAAGTATTTTTGAAAGACGATGTAGAGAATGATCATCGGCGCGCTGGCGATCACCATTCCCGCCATCGTCAAGGGAATCTGGTTTTCATACCGGCCTTGAAAGACGCTGATGCCCGCCATGAGCGTGCGCTTCGAATCGTCCTGCAGGAAGATGATCGCGATGATCAGGTCGTTCCACACATAGAGCGCGTTGACGACCACGAGCGTCAGCAATGGCGCGAGGGAAAGCGGAAGCACGATCTTCCAGAGGATGAACAGATCCGTTGCACCGTCCACGTGCGCTGCCTCGAAGATCTCCCGCGGCAGCGTGCGGAAGAAGGTGGTGAGCAGATAGATGGAGAACGGCGTGATCAGGCCGGCATAGATGATGATGGTGCCCTGAAAGGTGCTGATCAGCTCCAGCTGCGTGTAAAGCACGAACAGGGGCACGATCATGACGACCGGTGGCACCGCCATGAGCGACGTGCTTACGGAAAACAGCAGCCCCCGGCCCTTGAACTGCATCCTGGCAATGGCGTAGGCGCCGAGACAGGAGACTACGGTGCTCAAGACGACCGCGCCGGCGGCGAGGATGATGCTGTTCCCCATCCACGCGAAGAACGGGCTGTCAAACAGGATGCTGTCGAAGTGATCGAGGACCAGAGCGTGCGGCAGCCCGGTTTTGTTGAACGTATATTCCTCCTGGCCCTTCAGGGACGTCACGACCATGAAGAACGACGGCACCAGCGCAAGAAAGGCTGCGAGGAGCAGGATGCCGTGTTTCAGCGCCTGGTCCGGCTTCACGACGCGACGGCCTCCTCATTGGCCCGCCGCCTGACCGCAAACAGGGGAACGATGAGGAGCAAGGACACGAGGAAAAGCAAGACCGAAACGGCGGACGCGATGCCGGGAAGGCTGGTCTTGATCAACGCGCTGAAGATATAGAGCTCCAGCACCATCGTCGAGGTGCCGGGCCCGCCACGTCCGCCCCCCATCATGTAGATATAGGCGAAGACCGAGGACAGCATCGTAATGACGCTGACGACCACGTAGAACTCGATGACCACTTTCATCTGCGGCAGAAACACGAACCGCACGCGCTGCCACCAGGACGCGCCGTCCAAATGTGCCGCCTCGATGAGCGCTTCGTCGAGACTGAGCAACCGCGCGAGAAACAGGATGATGCCCAGGGCCGATTCCCGCCAGATGATGAGAAGCATCACCGTCCACAAGGCGACGTCGGATGAGCCGATCCAGTCCAGGGCCAGGAAATCCAGGCCGACCCAGCGCAGCACTTCGTTCACCGGCCCGCTGAACTGGAACATCTTCTTCATGACGACGGCGATGATCGGGATCGCCAGGATGTACGGAACGAACAAGACGACGCGATAGAGCTTCCAGCCCTTTACGCGCTCATAGAGCATGATCGATACCAGCAACGACCAGGCGACCATGACGGGAACCGCCATGAGGAGGAACAGGTTGTGCCGGACCGATTCCCAGAACAGGCCCTGATGCAGGATCAGCTCGTAGTTCCTCAAGCCGATCCACGGACCGTCGATGCCGCGCACCAGCTTGAAGCTGAACTCGAAGATCCGGACGAGCGGGTATCCGAAGACGAACGAGAGCAGGACAACGAGCGGCAGGATATAGAGATACGGCGTCAACCGGGAAGAATGGGGCATTGCCTCGTCGTCTCTTCGATCTGACCGCACGCGAAGAAATAGTTCGGGAGAATCAGCAAGAGGCCCAGGCGCAGCGCTGCGCCTGGGCCTCGAATTCTCGCGGGATCAGGCGGACAGATCCGTCGCCCACTTCTTGTAGTGGTCCACCATGTCCGGATTGAAGTCCCGCCATTCCTGGGCGACCTTGGCTGCCAGTTCGCCGGCCTGCTCGCCGGTGATCTTGCCCTGCACGACCTGCTGCGCCGTCGGAAGGAGTGCCTGCTCGTAGAACTGGCCCGGCACCAGGTTGGAGAGGTACGGGATGTTTTCGGATTCTCCCCAGCCCTTCCACATCGACTTCACCGTCTCGTCGGTGATGACCGAGGTGTCGAAGCCGGTGTTGGCCGGCAGCCAACCGGTCTTCGCCCAGAACGCCTGCAGCCGTTCGGGCGAGTTCATATATTCCAGGAAGGCCGCGGCCGCCTTGGGATCCGCGGCATTCGTCGAGATGCCGAGGCCCTGGGAATCGAGGATCGGCTTGCCCGCCATCTTGCCCTTGCCGTAGACCGGCATCACCATGCAGCCGATCTTCCCTCCGCTCGCTTTGCTGTCGGCCGGAACCCGACCGCCGATGGACTCGCCCATCGCCAGCTTGCCCGCGACGATCAGGTCGATGCCCGGATAGAGCTCGAGCGAGGACATGTCCGGGTTCAGGAAATCGTGCTTCTTGAGCTCCTCGAGGCGCACCCATTGCTCGTGGTATTTGGGGTCGCGGAAATCCCGTTTGCCCGTGAACAGGTCGACGGCTTCGCCGGTGCTGTCGACGTTCTGTGCCAGGGCATGGCCGAAGAACCATTCGCCCCAATAGCCGTCCTGAATGCCGCCGCCGATCGGGGCGATGCCCTTGGCCTTCAGCTTGTCGCAGGCGGCGAGGAGATCGTCCCAGGTCTTGGGCGGATTGTCGGCATCGAGACCGGCCTGATCGAAGAGGTCCTTGTTGTAGCACCAGAGCATCGGCAGCGGATACCAGCCGAGCCGGTAGGTGTTGCC
>JBGPEQ010000577.1:0-2981 GCA_041482855.1 Dongiaceae bacterium
AGCCAGGAGCCGCGATAGGGGATGACGCGGGCGGCGAACAGGTACTTGCCGGACGAGTGGGTCTTGCCCTTGTCGTGGTCGAAGAAGACGCCGGGCGAGCGGTGCATCTGGCTGACGATGACCCGCTCGGTGCCGTTGATGATGAAGGTGCCGTTCGTCGTCATGAGCGGCATGTCGCCCATGTAGACATCCTGCTCCTTGATGTCGCGGATCGAGCGCGCGCCCGTCTCCTCGTCGACGTCCCACACGACCAGGCGCAGTGTGACCTTCAGCGGCGCGGCAAACGTCATGCCGCGCTGCTGGCACTCCTCCACGTCGTACTTCGGAAATTCCAGTTCGTACTTCACGAACTGGAGCTCCGCCCGCTCCGCGAAGTCCTTGATCGGGAAGACCGACTTGAAGACTTCCTGAAGGCCGACGCTCTCACGCTTGTCGGCGGTCACGCCGATTTGCAGAAAATGGTCGTAGCTCTTCTTCTGCACTTCGATCAGGTTCGGCATCCTCGTGATCTCGGCGATGCGGCCGAAATTCTTGCGAACCCGCTTGCGACCGGTGAACGACTGCGTCATTGCTGTCCTCGTCAATCCGATTTCGAATTAGCCAAATCACGTCCAAACGCCGCCGTCCGCTGCTCCGCAGGGGAGCAGCGGGTCGGCGACGGGAGATGTCGCTGGTGCGTGAACAACTACTTCAGTTCGACCTTCGCGCCGGCGTCTTCCAGCTTCTTCTTGAGGGCCTCGGCGTCGGACTTGTTGAGGCCTTCCTTGACCGCCTTCGGCGCGGCCTCGACCAGGTCCTTGGCCTCCTTGAGGCCGAGTCCCGTGATCGCGCGCACCTCCTTGATCACGTTGATTTTCCTTTCGGGGTTCACCTCCTTGAGGACGACGGTGAACTCGGTCTGTTCAGCCGCCGCGGCCGGGGCCGCCGCGCCCGCTGCAGCCGCCACGGCGACCGGTGCGGCCGCCGAAACGCCCCAGGCGTCTTCGAGCTTCTTGCTCAGCTCCGCCGCCTCGATGACGGTGAGCTTGGAAAGCTCGTCTACCAGTTTCTGCAAGTCAGCCATGTCTTAGTTCTCCTTAGGCTTGAACATCTGTTGTCGGCATCGGCTCAGGCGGCATCGCCCTTCGACGCATAGGCTTTGAGGACACGCGCGAGCTGACTGGCCGGCGCCTGCAGCACGGTGGCGATACGCGTCGCCGGCGTGACGAGGATGCCGATGATCTTGGCCCGCAGCTGATCGAGCGACGGCAGGGTGGCCAGCGCCTTGATCCCGCTGGGATCGAGGACCTGGCCGGCCATGGCGCCGCCGACGATCTTCAACTTGCTGTTCGAGTTGGCGTAGGTCACGGCCACCTTGGCCGCGGCGATTGGGTCCGCCGAATAGGCGATCGCCGTCGGTCCGGTGAACATCGACTTCAGCCCTTCGAACTTCGTGCCTTCAAGAGCGAGACGCGCGAGCCGATTCTTCGTCACTTTGAAACCAGCGCCCGCCTGCCGCATCTGACGGCGAAGATTCGTCACTTCCGCGACGGTCAGGCCGGACTGCTGGGTGATGACCACCAGCTCGGCCTTCTTCAGCGTCTCGTGCAGCGAGGTGACCAGCTGTTCTTTCTCAGATCGCTCCACTGATCGTCTCCGATGCCATCGGCCGGAAGGCTGCGCTCGATGCGAACCCGCCGGCCTGGTTGCCACATGGGCCTCCGGGACATCCCCGGTCGACCCGGTTCTGCCTGTCCCAGAAGTTCAAGCCGCTACCGCCTTCCGAAGATCGGAAGGACGGGAAACGGTTGCCCTCCTGTCTATGCAGGCATCGATTTAAGACCCCCATGGGCATGCCCACTTCGGGTCGCCTGCAGTCTCGGACAGGTCGATGGCGGTTCCTCTCGGCGCCGCCATCGCCGCCGCCCCGAAGGGCGGCAGACCTCAATTGCCCGCCGCGGCTCCACCGCCGACGACGGACGAAACTTCCAACTTCACGCCGGCGCCCATCGTCGAGCTCAAGGACACCTTCTTGATGTAGGTGCCCTTGGAGCCGCTTGGCTTCGCCTTGCTCACGGCGCCGACGAAGGCCTTCACATTGCCGATGATCGCTTCTTTGCTGAAGCTCGCCTTGCCGATGCCGGCATGGATCAGGCCCGCCTTCTCGGCGCGGAACTCGACCTGGCCGCCCTTGGTCGCCTTGATCGCCTCGGCCACGTCGTTGGTGACCGTACCCAGCTTCGGATTCGGCATGAGGCCGCGCGGGCCCAGCACCTTGCCGAGCTTGCCGACGACGCCCATCATGTCCGGGGTGGCGATGCAACGATCGAAGTCTATTTGGCCCGCCTGCACCTTTTCCGCAAGGTCCTCGGCGCCGACGATATCGGCGCCGGCCGCCTTGGCCGCATCGGCCTTGGCGCCCTTCGCGAACACGGCGACGCGCAGGTTCTTCCCGGTGCCATGGGGCAGCAGCACGACGCCGCGCACGTTCTGGTCGGAATGACGCGGATCGATGCCGAGATTCATCGCGATCTCAATGGTCTCGTCGAACTTCGCCTTGGCGCCCGACTTGATGAGGTCGACCGCCTTGTCGATCGGATAGAAGGCATCGCGGTTGATGCCGCTATAGGCCTGCTTCAGTCGCTTTCCCTTGGCCATGACGCTACTCCACCACTTCCAGGCCCATCGAGCGCGCCGAGCCCTTGATCATCTGGGCGGCGGCGTCGATGTCGTTGGCATTGAGGTCGGGCATCTTCTGCTCGGCGATCTTGCGGATCTGCGCCATCGTGACCTTGCCGACCGTGCCGCCGCGTCCCGTGGTCGTCGAGCCCTTCTCGATCCCGGCCGCCTTCAGCAGGAAAAAGCTCGCCGGCGGCGTCTTCGTCACGAAATTGAACGAGCGATCCGAAAAGCAGGTGATCACCACGGGGATCGGCATGCCCGGCTCGAGCGACTGGGTGGCCGCGTTGAACTGCTTGCAGAACTCCATGATGTTGAGGCCG
>JBGPEQ010000578.1:0-2968 GCA_041482855.1 Dongiaceae bacterium
GACCCATCCGAGCATCTGATTGGCGCGCCACCCGAAGGCCGGCGGCGTTCCGAACAGCGAATAGGCCTTGTTCTTGCCGTACCAATAGGCGCAGACGCCGTGGCCGCCGTCCAGCGTGCCCGAAATCACCGCGTCCTGCATCTCCAGCGCTTTGGCGACGGCGCCGGCCGGCAGCAGATCGAGCTTGAGCCGACCGCCGGACATCGCGTTGACGCGGTTGACGTAGTCTTGGGCATATTCGTGGAAGATGTCCTTGGCCGGCCAGGTGCTTTGGAACTTCAGCGTCACCGTGTCCTGCGCCCGCGCGACCTGCGGCATGGCGATGGCCGCAGTGACGCCGGCAGCAGTGACGGCGCCCTTGAGAAATGCCCGCCGAGATTCTTTTGCTTCGGACGCAACGCGCTTGGCCTTGGTCCTGCCGATATGCCGTTCCGACATGTTCGTGACCCCTCCCTGGTTGCACAGTCCATTCACCGCGAGACCTGGATAGTGCCCAAGTTCCAGAACCGCAGCAATGCATGAAACCGGCAGCCACCGGCGGGCCAAGGCTGCCAATCTTCAGGGCGCCGGATCGCAATTCCGATGGGGCGCGCGGCCGCACTCGACCGACGCCTCCCGACGCGCCAACCGCGCGCCGGCAAGGGTATCTTGGCGGATAGAGTTGTCGACGCTACCGACGCAAGCCGACCGGCCGCTAGGCCGGCCTGCGGCTCACGGAGCGATCAATGCTGGCGATGTCGGTCACGCTGCGGTGGACGCTGGCAAGTTCGAGCACGAGCGACGGGACATCGAAGATCTCGTCGGACCAGCAATGAGCGACAGTGAGGCCGGGCAACAGCCCGTTGCGGTCGGTCTTGGCCAAGCGCAACGCCCGCTCGAACCGCCGGCTGATCCGCGCGGTCATCTCATCGTCGGCGACGGCGCTATCATTGGCGCGCGGCCCGAGGAAAGCGGCCACCACGCTGCCGTCGGGCATGAGACCGACGAGGGCGCAGGGATCCTGAAGGTTGTCGACGATCGCCTGCCCGAGCCGCGTCGCCTCCGCGCCACGCTCGCCGACGGGCAGACGCGCGAGGGAGATTCGCAAATGCAGATCGCCCAGGCGCTTGAGCAGCGTCTCCAACTGGCAGACGAACTGCTGGAGATCATAGGGATCGGCCGGACGCGACCAGCGCGCGCGCTTGCGCCACGCCAGATCGTCGAACAGATACACCGTTGCCTGCATAGCGACGCCTTCCGAGAGATCTTAACGTCCTGTTAATAAATTAACCATCTGTGTCAATGTCTTATCAGAGGATTCTGCGACAGCGGTGGGACAAAGTTGTGGCATCGCAGCAAGCCCGCAGGTGCGCGACTCCATTTACCCAAGGACTACCGGCGGCGATCGCAGGCTAGGCGGCCAGTGGCACCTGGATCTTCATGACGAGGCCGCCGGAAGGGCCGTTCTGGGCCTCGACCTGGCCGCCGATGGCCTCGATGTTGCGGCGGACGATCCAGAGGCCGATGCCGGCATGGACCGCGTTCGCCTCCGCGCCGCCGGCCGCGGTTTCGGGCTCCTGCGGGCGGTTCGAGAAGCGGCGTTCGAAGATGCGTTCGAGATCTTCCGCCGGCACGCCCGGTCCCTCGTCGACGATGGTCACATCGGCCATCCGCCGGTTGCGGCGCAGCGACACGCTGATGCGGCCGCCCTTGGGGGAGACGCTGATCGAGTTGTCGACGATGTTCTCGACCACCGTCTCCAGCAGGTCCTCGCTGGCGCGCACGATGACGTTGTCCTCGAGCTCGGTCCCGAGCTTGAGGCCGCGGCTGTCGATCACGCTGCCGTAGGCCGCCATCATGCGCTTCAGCAGGCGCGAGAGGTCGACCCGCTGGCGCGGCGGATCGAGCAGTTCGGCCATCGCCTCGTCCATGCGGCGGGCGGTCGACACCAGCTGGTCCAGGCGGTCGATCGAGTTCTCGAGGACGGCGATGGCGCGGCGCCCGCGGCTTTCGGCGGCCGGCACGATGCGCTTCAGCGGCTCCAGCGACTGGCGCATGATCGCGATCGGAGTCTTCATGG
This sequence comes from Dongiaceae bacterium, assembly GCA_041482855.1. Lineage (GTDB taxonomy): Bacteria > Pseudomonadota > Alphaproteobacteria > Dongiales > Dongiaceae > JBGPEQ01. The sequence continues at coordinate 2,060 of JBGPEQ010000578.1, forward strand.
CGTGGGCGTTGTCCTCGGCGGCGTTGCGGATGCCGTCGGCCGAGGCGCGCAGCGTCTGGATCAGGCGGTCGAACTCCTCGGCCACGCCGGACAGCTCGACCAGTTCGTTCTGCGAGCCGAACGAGCGGTCGCCGGCATCGCCCGTGCGCAAGTCGCGCGCCAGCGCCCGGAACCGCAGGATGCCCCGGCGTACGCTGAGGAAGACCCAGAGGGTCAGCACCGCCATGACGACGTAGATCGCGGCGGCGACGCGCACCTCGAAGCGCATCCATACCGGCTCGGCGATCGAGGTTCCCAGCAGGCTCTCGAGCGGGTGCGACAGCACGATCATCCAGCAGCCCGCGGGCGTGAGGACGGGCGTGATGGAGGTCAGGACCTCGTCATGGCCCTCGGGGTCGCGGTAGCGGCGGACGTGCGTGACGTTGCCCGTGCAGGCGTCGGAGACGTTGTCGAGGATGCCCTGCCGCAGCAGCTCCTCCTGCTCGCGCTGCAGCGCGTCGATCGAGACGACGGGCGACGCGGCCACGAAGAAGAAGCCCTTGATGTCCTGCTGGGCGGCCGGACGAAACATCACCTTCAGCCGGGTGGTCGGGCTGGCGAATCGCTGCAGTTCGTCGCTTATGGTCAGCAGCGGATCCTTCTGCTCGAGGACAGGGCGCAGGCCGAGGCCGACCAGGCGCCCGCGTTCCTGGGTCGCTTCGATCAGCAGCGCCTGGCGATCTTCCTCCGCTCCCTTGAACGTCTGATAGAGCGCGACGGGCACCGCGAGGAAGACGATGATCAGCAGGACCAGCTTGCTGGCGAGCGAACGCTCGACCCGACGCGACGACGGCGCCTCCATACGATGAACCGACTATTCGGCGTCCACCCAGCGGTAGCCGAATCCCGGGTAGTTCTCGATGCAGGAGA